>NZ_CAMZMX010000066.1:0-20962 GCF_947311875.1 Pseudomonas sp. PARCl1 | reverse complement strand
TTGCGCGCGAACGCCTTGGCGCATGCCTCAATATCGCGCCGTACAAACAAGGCGGCCGCGCGCGCCTGTCACAGGCGTTACTGGCCCGAAACAAACGTAGGAGCGAGCGCAGCTCGCGATGCGCCGCGCGGGCGGCGCTCAATCTCACAGGCGCTGCATACCTTGTGGCAAACACCCGTGAGCCCTGATGCGAGCCCTGTGTGGCTTGCCGGCGACAGGGTCAGCCCAGGCAAACGAAAAAGGGGGCCGATGATGCGCATCGGCCCCCCACCTCACCGCTCAGGCAACCCTCAATGCTCGGCCACCGCCGCAGGGCGTCTGACCGTTTCATTGCCATGCTCATCCAGCTCCAGCATCGGCACCTCGTTACCCTCGGCATCGAACAACTTGCCATCCTTGAAGTAGTCGCCATCGCGCAGTGCAGAAATGTCCGAATACTGGATGGTGCGCTCGTAGGCCGCAGCGAACACCGACTGGTTTTCCGAGTTGCCGGTGGTGAAGTGGTTGAAGATCAGGTTCAGCAGGATGGCCATGATCGCCGCCGAGCTGATGCCCGAGTGGAAAATGGTCTCGAACCAGTTCGGGAAGTGGTGGTAGAAGGTCGGCGCGGCGATCGGGATCATGCCGAAGCCCAGCGATGCCGCGACAATGATCAAGTTCACGTTGTTCTTGTAGCTGACCTTGGACAAAGTGCGGATACCACTGGCCGCCACGGTGCCGAACAGCACGATGCCTGCACCGCCCAGTACCGGGGTAGGGACGGCGGCAATGACCCGGCCCATGATCGGCAGCAGGCCGAGAACCACCAGGATCAGGCCACCGGTAGCCACCACATAACGGCTCTTGACGCCGGTAACGGCCACCAGGCCGACGTTCTGGGCGAATGCGCTTTGCGTGAACGAGCCGAAGATCGGCGCCAGAATGCTCGACGCCATGTCGGCACGCAGGCCGTTGCCCAGGCGCTTGGAGTCGACCTTGGTATCGATGATCTCGCCCACGGCAAGGATGTCGGCCGAGGTTTCCACCAGGGTCACCATGATAACGATGCACATCGACAGGATGGCCGCGATGTGAAACTCGGGCATGCCGAAATGGAACGGCGTGGGGAAGGCGAACATCGGGCCTTCGGTGACCTTGCTGAAGTCGGCCATGCCCAGCGCCCAGGCGATCAATGTGCCGACCACCATGGCCAGCAGGATCGACAGCCGCGAGATGCTCGCGCTACCCAGTTTGCTCAGCAGCAGCACAATGGCAAAGGTCAGCGCCGCCAGGCCGATATTGGCCACGCTGCCGAACTCGGGCGAAGCGCTGTTGCCGCCCATTACCCAGCGCGCGGCGACCGGCATCAGGGTCAGGCCGATGGTGGTGATGACGATACCGGTCACCAAGGGCGGGAAGAACTTGGTAATGCGTGAGAACACCGGGGTGATCAGAAAGCCGATCAGTGATGCCGCCATGACCGCACCGAGCACCCCCGGCAAGCCACCGCCACCTTCGCTGCTGAGAATGGCGCCCATGGTCGCCACGCCAGCGAACGACACGCCCTGCACCAGCGGTAGCTGGCAGCCGAAAAACGGCAGACCCAACGTCTGCAGCAGGGTGGCCAGGCCACCGGCAAACAGCGAGGCGGCGATCAGCATGCCGATTTCGCCACCGTTCAGGCCAGCGGCCTGCCCCAGGATCAGGGGCACCGCGACGATCCCCCCGTACATGGTCAACACGTGTTGCAGACCATAGGCCAGGTTGGCGCCCAGCCCGAGGTTTTCGTCCTCGGGGCGTTGAGCGGGAGACGTGCTAGGGGACGTAGTCATGGAGCAGGCTCTCTGTTTATTGTTGTGGCGCTACTGTAGACACTTCCCGTGATTGATTGCCACAAGAATTGTATACAATATTTTGATCGGAGCGCGCACAAGTGCGGCATCAGGGTGTGTCAAAACCCAATGCATGAGCCGTACCAACTTGTCTAAAGCTGTACTAGAGGGGTGTGTACAAAGTCCTGCTACCCAGCCCTAAAGCTGTCTGAGTAGACAGGAAACACAAAGTGGGAAGGCCCTTAGCTAGCTAAGAGATTCCATTCTTCGATCAATTCGCGCAGCTCACGCATCATTCTGGTGCCGTCACCCAGGTTCAATTCCACAAGACGGTGCAGATGGGTCATCGATTCGACATCGATGTACAGGCAGATGAAACCAAGCCGGGCCGGTTCCTCGTGGCGCAGTTCGACCTGCATGGTCACCTGCGTTTGCTCGTCCAGCGTGATGATTGCGTCGAAGTTCTGGCTCAGGTCGGCATCCCATTGCTGCGGGCGTTCCACCAGCAGCCCCTTGAGCGAAATGTCCAGCAGCTTGGGCGACCAGCATCGGGAGCCTTGGTGAAGTTCGGTAGGGGCGTCGAAGCAGATTCGCTGGAAACGCCTACGTTCGTCGTGATCGCTCATGGGTAAGGCCCTCGGGTGGCATCCTGATCAGGGTGATGAAGGGTTTGTGCATCAGGTACTGCAATCTGGCCGCAGAGGCTCTAGACCAAAGCAAGTGTGGCAATGCCGCCTGACTCGCCCTAGACTCGGTGGGCGGTCTTTCCAATCCAACAGCTGGAAGCTAACCATGAACAACAATAATAGCCTGCTACGCCACATACCGTGGCTGGCGCTGGCAGTCATAGGGGCCTGCGCGCTGGGTGTTGTTGCCCTGCGTCGCGGTGAGGCGATCAATGCCTTGTGGATCGTGGTCGCGGCAGTGGCCATCTACCTGGTCGCCTATCGCTACTACAGCCTGTTCATCGCCACCAAAGTGATGCAACTCGACCCGCGCCGTGCCACCCCGGCGGTGCTCAACAACGACGGCCTGGACTACGTTCCGACCAACAAACACATTCTGTTCGGCCACCACTTCGCCGCCATCGCCGGCGCTGGCCCATTGGTGGGCCCGGTGCTCGCCGCGCAAATGGGCTACCTGCCCGGCACGCTGTGGCTGATTGCCGGTGTGGTGCTGGCCGGTGCAGTGCAGGACTTCATGGTCCTGTTCCTGTCTACCCGCCGCAATGGCCGCTCGCTGGGCGACATGGTGCGCGAGGAAATGGGCCGCATTCCGGGCACCATCGCCCTGTTCGGCTGCTTCCTGATCATGATCATCATCCTGGCGGTGCTGGCGCTGATCGTGGTCAAGGCCCTGGCCGAAAGCCCATGGGGCATGTTCACGGTAATGGCGACCATCCCGATCGCGATGTTCATGGGCATTTACATGCGCTACATCCGCCCGGGCCACATTGGTGAAATCTCGATCATCGGCGTGGTGCTGCTGTTGGCCTCGATCTGGCTGGGGGGCCAGATTGCGGCCGATCCGGTATGGGGCCCGGCGTTCACCTTCACCGGCGTGCAGATCACCTGGATGCTGGTCGGTTACGGTTTCGTGGCTGCGGTGCTGCCGGTGTGGCTGGTGCTGGCGCCGCGCGACTACCTGTCGACCTTCCTCAAGATCGGTACCATCATCGCCCTGGCCATCGGCATCCTGGTGACCATGCCCGAGCTGAAAATGCCGGCGCTGACCCAGTTCACCGATGGCACTGGCCCGGTATGGAAGGGCACCCTGTTCCCGTTCCTGTTCATCACCATTGCCTGTGGTGCGGTGTCTGGCTTCCACGCGCTGATCTCCTCGGGCACTACGCCCAAGCTGCTGGATAACGAAACCAACGCCCGCTACATCGGCTATGGCGGCATGCTGATGGAGTCGTTCGTGGCCATCATGGCCATGGTGGCTGCGTCGGTGATCGAACCTGGCGTGTACTTCGCCATGAACAGCCCGGCAGCCGTGGTCGGCGCCGATGTGGCGTCGGTCGCGCAGACCGTGAGCAGCTGGGGCTTCCTGATTACGCCCGAACAACTGGAGGCGGTGGCCCGCGACATTGGCGAGCACACCATCCTGGCCCGTGCCGGGGGTGCACCCACGCTGGCGGTAGGTATCGCGCAAATCCTGCACCAGGTGCTGCCGGGTGAAAACACCATGGCGTTCTGGTACCACTTCGCGATCCTGTTCGAGGCGCTGTTCATCCTCACCGCGGTCGACGCCGGTACCCGTGCCGGGCGCTTCATGCTGCAAGACCTGCTGGGCAGCTTCGTACCAGCCCTGAAACGCACCGAGTCGTGGGGTGCCAACCTGCTGGCCACCGGCGGTTGTGTAGCGTTGTGGGGTTACCTGCTGTACCAGGGCGTGATCGACCCGCTGGGCGGTATCAACACCCTGTGGCCACTGTTCGGTATCTCCAACCAGATGCTGGCGGGTATTGCCCTGATGCTGGGCACCGTGGTCCTGATCAAGATGAAGCGCGAGCGCTACATCTGGGTCACCCTGCTGCCGGCAGCCTGGCTGCTGATCTGCACCACGGCGGCGGGCCTGATCAAGCTGTTCGACCCGAACCCGGCTGTAGGTTTCCTGGCCCTGGCCAAGAAATACAGCACCGCCTTGGACGCCGGCCAGGTTCTGGCCCCGGCCAAGGACATCGGGCAGATGCAACACGTGATCTTCAACGCCTACACCAACGCCGGCCTGACCATTCTGTTCCTGCTGGTGGTGTTCAGTGTGCTGTTCTTTGCCATCAAGGTCGGCTACGCCGCCCTCGGCCGCAAAGAACGCAGCGACAAGGAAACCCCGTTCCAGGCCCTGCCTGACGCTTGAGAGGACCGCTGTCATGTTCAACGACCTGGGTCGACTGGGTAAGTACCTGGGGCAGGCCGCCCGCCTGATGGTCGGCATGCCCGACTACGACAACTATGTCGAGCACATGCACAAGACACACCCGGACAAGCCGGTCATGACGTATGAGCAGTTCTTCCGCGAACGTCAGGAAGCACGTTATGGCGGCAAGTCCGGGCCCAAGTGCTGTTGAGTCTCAAGCGTTAACCTGTACCGGCCTCATCGCTGGCAAGCCAGCTCTCACAGGCACTTCACAGGCCTCCAGGTTTGTGCGGTGCCTTTGGGGCGCTCTTTCAGGTACTGCCCAGGCGTCAAGGTTTGCGCGGTACCTGTGGGAGCTGGCTTGCCGGCGATGGGGCCAGTGTTTTTTCCGCACAGGAGATGTTCTGCGTGCAGACGCCCATTCCCGTAACCATCCTCACCGGCTTCCTCGGCGCCGGTAAGACCACCTTGCTCAAACACATGCTCAAGGCCGAGCATGGTCTGAAGCTGGCGGTGATCGAAAACGAATTCAGTGACGCCGGCATCGACAGCCAGTTGCTGGGCGACCAGCCGGTGCAGGTGATGACCCTGGCCAACGGCTGTGTGTGCTGCAGCATTCACGGCGACCTGACCCGCGCCTTGTACCTGCTGCTCGAGCGCCTGGATACCGGCGAAATCGCCTTCGACCGCCTGGTGATCGAATGCACCGGCCTGGCCGACCCGGCGCCGGTGGCGCAAACCTTCTTCATCGACGAGGAACTGCGCGAGCGCTACATCCTCGACGGCATCATCACCCTGGTCGATGCCAAGCATGCCGAGTTGCATCTGACCCAGACCATCGCCCAGGCCCAGGTCGGCTTTGCCGATCGCCTGTTGCTGAGCAAGACCGACCTCGTCGAGCCGGCTGCGGTCCAGGCCCTGCGCGAACGCCTGGCCCGTATCAACGGGCGGGCGGCGATCCGAGTGGTCGAGCACGGTTGCATCGACCTGGCAGAGTTGCTGGACGTGCGCGGCTTCAACCTCAACCCCGACCTGGGCGCAAACCTGAAACCCTCGCTGCGCCCGGTGCTCAAGCCGGCCACCCCCGACCGCATCGGCACCCTGGTGTTGCGTACCGAAGCCGCGTTGGATATCGACCGCCTCAGCGGCTTCATGAACGACTTGCTGGAAACCCATGGCAAGCAGCTGCTGCGTTACAAGGGCGTGCTGAACATTGCCGGCGAGGACCGCAAGCTGGTGTTCCAGGGTGTGCTCAAGCTGTATGGCTTCGACTGGGACGCCGAGTGGGCCGAAGGCGAAACCCGCGAAAGCGTGATGGTCTTCATTGCCGATGACCTGCCTGAGGCTACGATTCGGGCTGGGTTCGAGGCGCTGGCTGAGGGCTGACCCGGCGCGGCGAGGGTGGCGCGAACCACTGCGGCCACGAGCTGCGGTGGCGCGTTTGCTCCTCGATGCAGGGGATCAGCCGCTCCCTCAGCACGGCGGTTTGCCCCACGGCCTTGGCCGTGCGGTACTTGATGCTGTGGATGCACTCGCGGTCGCCGAACTCGCACCGGTTGAGCGCGGTGCCCCCACAGGGGCCATTGGCCAGGCCCTTGGGGCAGGTTTCCGGGCAGGTGTACAAGGTGTCTTCCAGGCGGCAGCGGCCGCAGGTATCACAGCCAACCAACGGGCGCTTAACACTGCGCTCCAGGGTGTGCAGCACCTGTGCGCCAAGGCGGGTAGTCCACAGTGGCTGGCGCACCGCCCAGCCAAACGCCTTGCTCAGGCTGTTGCGGCGGCTGAACAGCAGCCCATGCATGCCATGCATCAGGTGGTAGCGGGCTTTTTCCTTGAACGAGGCATCGACCCTTGATTCGCCCTGGCGCCAGTTGGCCTGGGGGGGATGGAAGGTGACTGCCGGCAGCCCCGGCATCTGCCAACTGGCTTGCCAGGCGGGCGCCCATTGCTCCAGGGTGTGGACGTGCGTTTGCCAGTACGCCAGTCGCGCTTCAAGGGCAAGCAGCTGCTTCAGGTCATGAATGCCCGACAGGTGCACGCCCGCGTAACCCATCAGCTTCGTACCGATGATCTGCAAGGCAAGGCGGTCAAAGCTGCGCGACTGGGCAAAAGCCTTGGACTGCGCCGTTTCCGCCTCGAGCATCTCGCGCATGGAGGGGGTAACGGTCACGCCGGCGACGTGGTCGAGCATCGCTGCACGGCCATGGGTAAGGCTCATCAGGCAGGCCAGCATGGGTTTGGGCGCGGCCTGGCGGCGCATCCAGTGCATGGCTTCCTGGTGTTTGGCTGCGTCGAAGCCCAGTTGCAAGGTGAGGAAGTCGGCCCCCGCAGCCAGTTTTTTCTCGGCCTTGAAGTACTGCGCGCCGCCTTCTTCCTCGTGGTACTTGAATGGGTTCAGCGCCGCGCCCAGCAACCAGTGCGGGCAGGCCTGGCGGGCAATCTGCAGCGCGGCCACCGACTCCAGGTAGCGCACCGGGCGCTGGCCGGGTTCATGCCCAGGCAAACGGTCACCGGTCAGCAGCAGCAACTGGTCGAGGCCGGCCGCCTCCATGCGCTGCAATTGCGCGAGCAAGTGGTGGCGTTCGCGGTCCTTGCCGGAGAAATGCGGCAGGGCAGGCACCGGGCGGTCGAACGAGGCCAGGGCGTCCAGCGGCGACATGTCCAGCGGGCTGCCGACGCGGTCGCCGATGGCCACGGTCATTGGCCAGCCGCACAGCTGCGCACGGTCCATGATCGCTTGCATCGCAGCGAAGCGTTCTGCAGAGGCTTTGGGCACAAACTCCATGACACAGACGAAATGGTGTTCACGCAGCGCGGTTTTCAGCAGGCTCATGAGGCCGGGCACCTGGTGTGGTCAGGGTGGCATTGTGCGGCAGAAGGCGCAGGAGGTCATGTCCGGATGCGCAGGCTGGTGCTCTGAACAAGACATGGGGCGGCCCCTGCGCACTCAGGATCATGAGAATTTCTTGGGTTCATCTTAAATTTTATGAGTTTGTCTCAACCCCACGATCCACTGGAAAATCCCCTCATCAATTTGAGCATGCTGAGGGGCGACACATGGCACTGGCACACAACCTGGGCTTTCCACACATTGGCGGCGACCGCGAACTGCGGGCCCGCCATTGGCAAGTGCAGAAAGACGCCGGTATCGAACTGCTGCCCGTCGGTGAAACCGGCCAATGTGGTCACCTGCCGGGTACCGATGACCAGCCATTTGCCCTCAACTGGGAACCCTTGTTCGAAGAGGTGGAGCATGCCAACGCGCTGGGCCATGCCATCAAGCCTGTCGTGATTGGCCCGTTGACCTACCTGTGGCAGGGCCAGGCCCGCAACGCCGACTTCGACAAGCTGGAACTGCTCGATCGCCTGCTGCCCTTGTATGATCAGGCCCTCAACCGCTTGGCTGCGCTGGGCGCCGAATGGGTCCAGATCGACGAACCGATCCTCGCCCACGACCTGCCCCAGGACTGGAAAAACGCCTTCGAGCGCGTCTACAACATCCTGCAGCGTGCACCGTTGAAGAAGTTGATTGCCACGTACGCCGGTGGCCTGGATGGCAACCTTGGCCTGGCCGCCAACCTGCCAGTCGATGGCCTGCACATCGATCTGGTGCAGGCGCCGGCACAGTATCAGGCCATCCTTGACCGCCTGCCGGCCTACAAAGTGCTGTCGCTGGGGCTGGTTGATGGCCGCGATGGCGCGCCTTGCGAACTGGACAATGCCCTGGGGCTGTTGCAAGACGCCCATGAGCGCCTGGGGGCGCGGCTGTGGCTGGCGCCGGCCTGTTCGTTGGCGCATGGCACCGTAGAGGTGGCTGTGCAGAAATGCCGCGAAGTGGCTGCGCTGGCCGCCTCGCTGGAGCAGTACCGAGTCGCGGCTTGATCATCTGCTGCTTGTGCCGGCCTGTTCGCGGGCTTGCCCGCTCCCTCAGGTACAGCGCATGTATTGAAACCTGCACTACCCTGTGGGAGCGGGCAAGCCCGCGAACAGCCCGGGCCTGCTCAACTCAAACGCCGCTCAACGTTCGATAGCCAGTGCAACACCTTGGCCACCGCCAATGCACAAGGTCGCCAGGCCTTTGTGGGCATCGCGCTTGATCATCTCGTGCAACAAGGTCACCAACACCCGGCAGCCGGACGCACCAATCGGGTGGCCCAGGGCAATCGCCCCACCGTTCACATTGACCCGTGCAGCATCCCACTCCAGCGCCTTGCCCACGGCCAGTGCCTGTGCAGCAAAGGCTTCGTTGGCTTCGATCAGGTCCAGTTCGCTCAGCTGCCAGCCGGCCTTGTCCAGGCAGCGCCGCGTTGCCGCAACCGGGCCGATGCCCATGATCGCCGGGTCTACCCCGGCACTGGCATAAGCGGCGATCTTCGCCAGCACCGGCAGGGCCAGGGCCTCGGCTTTGGTGGCGCTCATCAGCAGCACGGCGGCAGCGCCGTCGTTCAGGCTGGAGGCATTGCCAGCGGTGACGCTACCGTCTTTCTTGAACGCTGCGCGCAGCTTGCCCAGCGACTCGGCAGTGGTGTCCGGGCGCGGCTGCTCATCACGGGCGAACACTTTCGGCTCGCCCTTCTTCTGCGGCAGCACGACAGGGGTGATCTCCGCATCGAAGCGGCCGGCCTCGATGGCAGCGAGTGCCTTGCGTTGCGACTCGGCGGCAAAGGCATCCTGCTGTTCACGGCTGAGGCCGTAGTCGTCCACCAGATTTTCGGCAGTGATGCCCATGTGGTAGTCGTTGAAGGCATCCCACAGGCCATCGGTGATCATGCTGTCGATCAGCTGGCCATGGCCCATGCGCTGGCCGGTGCGGGCCGAGGGCATCACATAGGGGGCCAGGCTCATGTTCTCCTGGCCACCGGCAATCACCACCTCGGCGTCACCGCAGCGGATGGCCTGGGCCGCCAGGTGCAGGGCTTTCAGGCCCGAGCCGCAGACCTTGTTCAGGGTCAGCGCCGGTACGCTGAAGGGCAGGCCGGCCTTGATCGCGGCCTGGCGCGCCGGGTTCTGCCCGGCGCCGGCGGTCAGCACCTGGCCAAGGATGACTTCGTCGACCTGCGCCGGGTCCAGCCCGGTCTGCTCCAGCAGGCGCTTGATCACGGCGGCGCCGAGGTCGACCGCAGGCATGCTGGCCAGGGCACCCTGGAAGCTGCCAATGGCGGTACGGGTTGCGGCGACGATGACCACGTCGTTCATGTTGTTGTTCTCCGTGCGGTGGGCGTAAGGCTTCCAGCATCGGTGCCCTGGGCTCATTTGTTAAGTTTGTTTTTCTTTGAGATTGATGTGAAAAGCAAATGAATGGCCGCGCAGCGGTCCACCCCGGTTTTGCATCGCCCGGATCACCCCGTAATATGTGTCGGATAACCTGCGGGGGTAGTCTCACCCTCTGATCAACAGGAAACGCCCATGTGGCGCTTCCCCAGCATAAACCTGACGAGGTACAGACATTGGCCATCATTCATCCTAAGGTTCGCGGTTTCATCTGCACCACGACTCACCCGAAGGGCTGCGAGCTCAACGTCCGTGACCAGATCGAAGCCACCCGCAAGCTGGGCGTGCGCGAGGATGGTCCGAAGAAGGTCCTGGTCATCGGTGCTTCCAGTGGCTATGGCCTGGCAGCACGCATTACTGCAGCGTTCGGCTTCAAGGCTGACACCCTGGGCGTATTCTTCGAAAAGCCAGGCACCGAAACCAAGGCCGGCACCGCTGGCTGGTATAACGCTGCGGCTTTCGACAAGTTCGCCAAGGCAGAGGGCCTGTACAGCAAGTCGATCAACGGTGACGCCTTCTCCGACGAAGCCCGCGCCAAGGTCATCGAGCTGATCAAGAACGAAATGGGTGGCAAGGTCGACCTGGTCATCTACTCGCTGGCCTCGCCGGTGCGCAAGCTGCCGCAGACCGGTGAAGTGATCCGCTCGGCACTCAAGCCGATCGGCCAGCCGTACAAGTCGACTGCCATCGACACCAACAAGGACACCATCATCGAGGCCAGCATCGAGCCGGCCACCGAGCAGGAAATCGCCGACACCGTTACCGTCATGGGTGGCCAGGACTGGCAACTGTGGATCGACGCCCTGGCGGGCGCCGACGTACTGGCCGAGGGTGCCCGTACCGTGGCCTTCAGCTACATCGGCACCAAGATCACCTGGCCAATCTACTGGCACGGCGCCCTGGGCCAGGCCAAGCAGGACCTGGATGAAACCGCGCTGCGCCTGGACAAGAAGCTGGCCGCTGAAGTGAAGGGCGGCGCCAACGTGGCGGTGTTGAAGTCGGTGGTGACCCAGGCCAGCTCGGCCATTCCGGTGATGCCGCTGTACCTGTCGATGGTCTTCAAGATCATGCAGGAAAAGGGTGTGCACGAGGGTACCCAGGACCAACTGGACCGCATGTTCCGCGACCGCATGTACCGTGCCGATGGCGCCCCGGCCGAAGTGGACGAGAAGGCCCGCCTGCGCCTGGACGACTGGGAACTGCGCGACGACGTGCAGGATGCCTGCAAGGCCATGTGGCCGCAGGTGACTACCGAGAACCTGTTCCAGCTGACCGACTACGCCGGTTACAAGAAGCAGTTCCTCAACCTGTTCGGCTTTGAGCGCGCTGACGTCAACTACGACGAAGACGTAGCCACCGATGTGAAGTTCGACTGCGTCGAGTTGTAATTTCACACCGTGCTGGCCTCATCGCTGGCACGCCAGCTCCCATTTCGACAGCGGTGCCTTCAAGGCCTGTGTCGGGGCTGGCTTGCCGGCGATGGGCTGCAAAGCAGCCCCGGCAATCTCAAGCCTTGCGCGACAGTGGCGGCGCAGCGAACGTCACACCGGCCAGGCCGTGCTTGATCAGCGCCCGGATATTGCCATGGTCACTGCCCTCAGGCGTGGCCAGCACATCCCGGTAGTGCTCGCCGAAAGCCAGCAACGCTTCCTGATCGCTCAGCCCTTCAAGCACTGCCAGGCCCAAGGTTTTGCACGAACCTTCGTTCTGCCCGGCGGCATTCTCGACACCCCCATTGTTGAACGCCTGCGGCTGATAGCTGTAGTGCTCGGCAATGAACGCCAGGGTGTCGGCAAAGGCATGTTGGCCGCTGGCCAGGCTGGCGCGCAGGGTATCTAGATCAGTCACGAGGTTTTCCTTTTTCGAACGCCGCTTGCTGCTCGGCGCTGGCTTCTTTCTGGTATTGGGCTTTCCACTGGGCATAAGGCATGCCGTACACCGCTTCGCGGGCGTCATCCAGGCTCAGGTCGAGCTCACGCTCGTCAGCCGCAGCCTTGTACCACTTGGACAGGCAGTTGCGGCAGAAGCCGGACAGGTTCATCAGGTCGATGTTCTGCACGTCGGTGCGTTTCTGCAAATGGTCGACCAGGCGCCGGAACGCGGCGGCTTCGAGTTCAAGCTGTTGCTGTGGGGTCATGTGGGCTCTCACGTCATGCGGTTCTTCAGGTGGCGGCCACCATTGATGACCACCTGGCTGCCGGTGCTGTACTGGCTGGCGAGCAGGTACTTGACCGTCTCGATCAGTGGCCCGGCGCCGGGTTCGAACTCCAGCAGGGCCTTTTTCAAGGTGTGCTGGCGGTAGGCTTCGTCACCCCCTTCCTTGAGGATCAGCAGCCCGGGAAGGATACCGTTCACATGCACCTTGGGCGCATATTTTTCAGCGAACGACAGCACCATGTTCTGCAGCGCGGCCTTGGTGGCGGCATAGCCAATGTGGCTCTTGCTGCCGCGCGAGGAGGTTTCGTCGCAGATGTGAATGATGTCGGCCTTGTCCTGCTTGGCCAGCATTTCGCCCAAGGCCAGGTTGAGGTGGTAGGGCGCCTCTACATGCAGGCGGAACATGGTCTCGAGGTTGTCCAGGCCATCGTCGAGCCATAACGACGCGTTATGGATGATGGCGCGCAGGCCGCCGTAATGCTCGACCAGGTAGTCGATCAGCGCCTGGCGGTCGTCTGCCCGGCACAGGTCTGCCTGGAACTGCACGATGTTCGGGTGGGCCGCCTGTGGCTGTACGGTACGGCTGGCACTGACCACCGTATGGCCGGCCTGTGCCAGTTCAAGGGCCAGGGCCAGCCCGACGCGCTGGCTGGCTCCGGTAACGAGAATTGGGCTGTTCATGTTCGGGGCGGTCAACTTGTCTGTCCTGTGGTTGCCGCCCAGCATACCCGAACTGTTTGCCCATTGTACGGCCTGGCCTCAGCGGCTGCGCAGGGCGCCCGCGGTGGCCGAAGAGGGCTGTAGCCAACCGGCCAGCAGACGGGTGGACAACGGGATGAACAGGTACACCATCAGTGGCGTGAGGGCCAGGGTGCTGAGCAGTACCCGTGGTACCAGGTCGAGTGCGGCCAGCCAATGACCGAACGCCGTGTTGAACGCCAACGACACCGGGAAGAACGCCAGCCAGATGGCCACGGCCTGTTTCCAGCGCGGCGGTTTCTGCACCGCACTGGCGCCAAACCAGTCATCAATGCCACTGACGCGCGCCTCTTTGGGGCGCTCGAACAGGCCATTGCCGCGCTGCAACCAGGCCCGCCGCGAGGCGGAATGCTCCCAGGCATGCAGGGTGGGCTCATCGCTGAAGCGGAAAATGATCTGGAATTCGTCGCCATCGTGGGGTGGGGCGAGAATGCCCGAGCCCAGGTAGCCGGGGAAGTCAGTGGCCAGCTGTTCGCCCTCATGCAGCCAGGCCAACAGGTCCTGGTAGCGGCCATGTGCGGCGCGGCGCGACACCATCAGGGTAACGGGTGGGGTAGACATTGTGTATCTCCTGGCAACGGGGCTGGCGGGTAGCCGGCCCCTTGGCTGCGTGGCCCGGGGTGGTGGGCGACGCAGGCGAACATGCAAGAATCGGGCGCGGATTATCGCGCAGTTGTGCTGTGTGGCAACTGTCTGCCGGCAAATGGTCGCAACCTGTGCCCGGCGCTGTCGTAGTAGACTAGGCCCTCTATTCCAGCACACAGGATGCCGTGCAGATGAGCGAACTGGGACGCAAGCCGGGGGGCGATGCGAGCTTCGAGCAGCAAGTGCTGTTTCCGATCCGTGAAGTCTCCCGCCTGACTGGCGTCAATGCGGTAACCCTGCGTGCCTGGGAGCGCCGGTACGGTCTGATCCAGCCCATCCGCACCGACAGCGGCCACCGCCTGTATTCCCAGGGGGACGTCGACGATATCCGCAATATCCTCGGCTGGCTGGAGCGCGGCGTGGCGGTCAGCAAGGTGGGCAGCATCCTTGCCCGCAGCCAGGCGCTTGCCGGGCAGGCCACGCGCGCAGTGGACAGCTCGCTAGGCTGGCAGCAGCAGGTGCGCGTGGCAGTGCAACGCTTTGACCTGCCAGGGCTGGGCCGCCTTTATGAGGAGGTGTTTGCCGCCAGCACGCTCGATCAGGTTTTCGCTGAGGTTTTCATGCCGGTGTGGCACGACTTGGCCGTGCGCCATGGCGGCTACGGCCAGACCAGCGAGTGGCTGTTTTTTGACCAGTTTTTGCGCGGGCGGGTGTTCACGCGTTTGCAGCTGGCGGCCGCGCCGCGTCGCCACAACGTGCTGCTGGTGCCCTTGCCGGGGCAATGCCATGAGCTTGAACTGCTGGTCACCAGCCTGCTGCTGGGCAGTGACGAGGTTGGCGTGACGCCGTTGGTGTGTGGGCAGCCCCTGCAAGAGCTGGCGCTGGTCTGCGAACGCATGAAACCAGACGCCCTCGTGCTGTTTTCCCACCAGCCGCTGACTGCAGAGGCCAGCCGCTATCTGAAGCGGCTGGCGTCGGTGCTGGGCTGCGCGTTATTGCTGGCGGGAGAGGCAACGGACCAGGCCAGCGGCGGCCTGGCGGGCAGCCCCCTGGTTTGCCTGGGGGCACAGGGCGGGGTGATGCGTCAGCGTCTGCGCCAGTGCCTGGCAGGTCAGCTGGACACCTGAGTGTGCAGTTCGGGGTGGGCGCGGCAATGGGCCTGCAGGATGTAGTCGCGCAGGCGTTCGATTTCTTCCGCTGGGCTTTGGCCAAGGTCGTACGCTGCCAGGTCCGGGCCAATACGCCGGCCCAGCACACCCTGCAGTTCGATCGGCTGGATGTTGCCGGGGGCGAAGCGCAGGTCGAAATGTGCCGGCGCGCTTGGCAGGCCACGCAGCTCCACCAGCACGCCTTTGAAGGAAATTTCCCGTACCCACAGCCCGCCAGGCGCGCCATGGCCGTCGAGCAGGGCGCTGGGCTGCTCCAGCGACAGGCGCCATGGCCGCAGCATGGGGCCGTCCTCGTAGATTTCCGGGGAGCCGACTTGCAGGTGCAAAGCGTGGAATTCGTCTTCCACCAGTTGCAGCGGGAAGCTGATTTGCTGGTTGTTGAATTGCGCCTGCAAGGTCACTTGTTCATTGGCCACCAAGCGGGTGAGCAAGCTCTGGATGCGGCGGTCGCCATTGACCTGCAAGCTCGACATCGAGTCGGCCAGGTTCAGGTTGGGCGAATGCTGCATGCTCTGAATGAAATCCAGCTCGTCCTGAGTAAGAAGGGCGTCTGCTTGCATGATCGAACTCGGTGGTGGCGATTTCTTCAACGTAGTTGACCGTAACCGGGGGGCTTGGTTCAGGTGCGTTCGTCGGCTTTCAGACGAGCGCGCAGTTCGGCCAGCTCTCGCTCCATTTCCACCTGGCGGGTGACGTCCTTCTGAATGCCGATGAAGTAGGTACGTCGCTCGGCGTCGTTCCTTACCGCCGTGATCGACAGCTCGTTCCAGAAGGCAGTGCCATCCTTGCGGTAGTTGCGCATCACTTCCCGGCACGGGCGGCGTTCGGCCAAGGCTTTGCGAATGCGCGCACGCGCGAGCTGGTCACGGTCGTCAGCCTGCAGGAAACGGCAATCCTGGTAGAGTATTTCGTCCCGGCTGTAGCCGGTCAGGCGTTCGAACGCGGCGTTGACGTAAATGAGGATGGTGTCGTCGCCTTCCTGTTCGGCAACCACGATACCGTCATGGGATGCGTCGACCATCGATTGCAGCAGTTTTGCGTTGATCATGTTCAGGCCATGCGGCAGGCAGTAAAAACGGACGCGCTGTAGCAGGCGGCTTTGGCAGAGGCGGCCTTTTGCCAGCGGTGAATGCTAGTATCCTACGTTTTCACTCAGTTTCGGAATCCTCTACCCGATGAAAGTCGCCATTATTTCCGGATCGGTCTATGGCACCGCCGAAGAAGTCGCCCGTCATGCAGAAACGAAGCTCAAGGCCGCCGGCTACCAAGCCTGGCACGCCGCACGTGCCACTTTGCAGGACCTTGAAGGTTTTGCCCCGCAGGCCCTGCTGGCCGTGACATCGACTACCGGTATGGGTGAGCTGCCGGACAACCTGATGCCCTTGTACTGCAGCCTGCGTGACAGCCTGCCAGCGGCCTTCCGTGGCCTGCCGGGTGCAGTGATTGCGCTGGGCGATTCCAGCTATGGCGATACCTACTGCGGGGGTGGCGAACAGCTGCGCGAGCTGTTTGCCGAGCTGGGCGTGCGCGAGGTGCAGCCGATGCTGCAACTGGATGCCAGCGAGACGGTGACCCCGGAAACGGATGCCGAACCGTGGCTGGCCAAGTTGGCTGAAGCCTTGAAAGGCTGACAGTCAGGTTCAGCAGGTACGGGCCTGCCGCAGGTGAGTGTCCGGGCAGACCTGCCAGCCAGCCAAACCCCGATTCATGCCTTGCTGCCGGGTACCGGCCATTCGCGCAGCAGCGCCAACCACGCTTGCGCGGCCCGCGACAAATACGCGCCACGCCGCCAGATGAAGGCAATGTCCCAGCGCAGGTCCCCCGGTGAGCGCAGGGGCATACGCACCACACCAGGGCGTTCCAGGGCTTTTGCCACCACCCGGGGCAGCAGCACCACGCCCTGGCCTGCCGCGACCAACGCTGCCAGGAAATCCGCCTGGCCACTGCGCCCGCCTTCCGTCGGGGTGAAGCCCTGCTGCTGGCAGGCTTTCACCAACCGGTCATTGAGCACGAAACTGCGCTGGTAGAGCAGGAACGGCGTTGCGGCCAATTGCTTCAGGTGCACCCCGCCCAGGCCTGCCAACGCATGCCCCGCCGGTAGCAGGGCATCCAGCGGCTCATTGCAGAACGGCTGGTATTCGAACCCGTCGTCGCTGGGCGTAAGGCTCCCACCGAGCTCCAGCTCGCCACTTCTGACGGCCTGCTCGATGCTACGGCTGCCACCCTCAACCAGCTGGATGGCGATGTTCGGGTGGCGCCGCCGGTATTCGGCGAACAAACCGGCGAACAGCGCATCGCTGCCCAGCATCGGCAAGCCCAGGCGTAGTTCGCCACGCTCCATCTGGCTCAGATCGTCCAATTCGTTGAGCAGCGCCTGGCGTTGGCGCAGCAGGGCCTCGCCGCGCTCAAGCACGATGCGCCCGGCGGCGGTCAGGTGCAGGTGTGATGCCTGGCGTTCCAGCAGCGGCTGGCCCACATCTTGCTCAAGCTGCGCCACTTGCTTGCTGACGGCCGACTGACTGATGTGCAGGGTCTGTGCGGCTTGGGTAAAGCCGCCTCGGTGCACCACTTCGATAAAGCTGCGCAGCTGTTTGAATTCCATGTGCCAATTCCATTATGGAATGGTAGCCAGTCTAACAATTCGCTTCTGGCCTAGGCAGCCAAAACTTAAAATGAGGGCCTGTCGAGGAACACCGCCATGAAACCCGCGTTACTGAAAAAACTGCTGCGACTGCTTGCCGAGCTGGCGACCCTGTATGCCCTGTTTGCACTCGGTGGCCAGCTGGCCACTTGGCTGGGCTGGCCTATTCCCGGCGGGGTCATGGGCCTGGCGGTGTTGTTGCTGCTGTTCG
Source organism: Pseudomonas sp. PARCl1 (assembly GCF_947311875.1). Lineage (NCBI taxonomy): Bacteria > Pseudomonadati > Pseudomonadota > Gammaproteobacteria > Pseudomonadales > Pseudomonadaceae > Pseudomonas > Pseudomonas sp. PARCl1. The sequence goes on along the minus strand of NZ_CAMZMX010000066.1, from coordinate 3,499 downwards.
CCGTGGGGGCACTGAAGCCAGCCATGCTGCAACTGGGCGCCGGTTGGTTGATGGCCGAAATGCTGCTGTTCTTCATTCCTGCGCTGATGAGCCTGCTGGACTACGGCGCGCTGATCCGGGACGAGGGCTGGCGCATCCTGCTGGTGATCGCCGTGAGCACGCTGATGGTGATGGTGGTGACGGCCCTGACCGTCGAACTTGTGTGCCGCTGGAGCATGCGCCATGAGCCTTGAACCCATGCCGTTGTTCTGGCTGGCGCTGACGTTGCTGGCTTACCTGGGCAGCCGCTGGCTGTACCGGCGCAGCAAGCGCTACCTGCTGTCGCCGCTGATTCTGGTGCCGGTGTTGCTGCTGGCGGTGGCTGTGCCGCTGCACACCGCCTATGCCGAGTACGCGCGCAATACCCACTGGCTGATGGGCGTGCTCGGCCCGGTGACCGTGGCCTTTGCCGTGCCGATCTGGCAGCAGCGGGCCATGCTTGCCCGGCATTGGCCGGCGTTGCTGGTCGGCATGCTGGCGGGCAGCAGTGCGTCCATCGCCAGTTCCTGGGGGTTGGCGCACCTGCTGGCGCTGGACAGTGCGACCAGCCTATCGCTGGTGCCGCGTTCCATCACCACGCCCTTTGCCATGCCCTTGGCCCATGACCTGGGCGGTGTGCCCGAGCTGACGGCGGTGTTCGTGATGTTCACCGGGGTGCTCGGTGCCATGTTCGGTGGCGTGCTGCTACGTTGGTTGCCGCTGCGCACGCCGTTGGCCCGGGGGGCATTGTTCGGCGTGGGCGCGCACGGTGCCGGGGTCAGCCGGGCCCAGGAAGTGGGCCGCGAGGAAGGCTCGGTGGCCGGCCTGGTCATGGTTCTGACCGGTCTGCTGAACCTGTTCGCTGCACCGCTGCTGGCCATGTTGCTCTGACCGTTCGTGCCACTGACTCGCTCAGTCATCAAGCTGGCTGGCAACGCAAGTTCCACCCCTGGTAGGGCTGGCTAGACTCACCCTCGACATAGAGAGCACATGAAAGTGCCGAGGTGACATGCAATGACCGCAGCCTTGCCCTATCCAGTCCACACCACTTAACCGGGTTACTTCTGATGCCTTTGGCCGAAATTCCATTGTGCGTCTGGCGTACCCGGGGACAGAGCTTCACATTCCGGGGCCAGAGCATCCGCTACTGGACCGCAGGGCAAGGAGAGCCCCTGCTTCTTTTACACGGCTTCCCCACCGCCAGTTGGGACTGGCATTACCTGTGGGGGCCTTTGACGCAACGCTTTCGGGTGATTGCCTGCGACATGCTCGGTTTTGGCGATTCGGCCAAACCGGTCGACCACGCCTACAGCCTGATCGAACAAGCCGACCTGCAGCAGGCCCTGCTCGCCCACCTGCAGGTGGACCAACCGGTGCACCTGCTGGCCCACGACTATGGCGGCAGCGTCGCTCAGGAGTTGCTGGCGCGGCACCATGAGCAGCGCGCCGAGGTAGCCAGCTGCGTATTTCTCAACAGTGGCCTGTTCGCCGAAAGCTGTCACTTGCTGCTGATCCAGAAATTGCTGCTGAGCCGTTTCGGCTGGCTGGTGGGTCGCTCCTTCGGGCGTGACGACCTGGTGCGCAACATGACCCAGGTCCATGGCCCCTGCACCCACCCGAGCGAGAGTGCCCTGGACGACTTCTGGAGCCTGATCGCCGCCAACCGCGGTACGCGCGTGCTGCATAAATTGGTGGGCTACCTGCTGGAGCGCCGCCTGCACCGTGAGCGCTGGGTTGCGGCCATGCAGTGCCCAGGTGTGCCCCTGCGGCTGATCAACGGCATGGTCGACCCATTGTCCGGCACGCACATGCTCGAGCGTTACCGGCAACTGGTGCCACAGCCAGACACCGTGCAACTGCAGGGTATAGGCCACTACCCGCACACCGAGGCGCCGGTGCAGGTGCTGCGGCATTACCTGGCCTTTCGTGAGCAACCGCTGAGCTTTTGCCAGGCGAAAGTGGCGTGGTCCTGAGCGGGCCTCATGGCCCGGCGTTATTACCAGGCATTCAGCCTGCGTGAGCTTGATTGTCTGCTTGCCGCCGGCGGCAGACACTCGGCTGACCTGAACCTGCCTGGAGCCCTTGGCATGAGCGAGCCTGTACTTCTGCAAGATCGTGTAGTGATCGTTACCGGCGCCGGTGGCGGCCTGGGCCGTGCCCACGCGCTGCTGTTCGCCGCGCGCGGGGCCAAGGTGGTGGTCAACGACCTCGGCGGTTCCACCCACGGGGAGGGCGCCAGCGCCAGCGCTGCCGACCGGGTGGTGCAGGAGATTCGCGCCGCCGGGGGCAGTGCGGTTGCCAACCATGACTCGGTCAGCCAGGGTGCCCGCATTGTCGAGCAGGCCCTGGACAGCTATGGCCGCGTCGATGTCGTGGTGAACAACGCCGGCATCCTGCGTGACAAGACCTTCCACAAGATGGACGACAGCGACTGGGAGCAGGTTTACCAGGTGCATGTCGAAGGCGCCTACAAAGTTACCCGCGCGGCCTGGCCACACCTGCGTGAGCAGAACTGGGGGCGGGTGATATTCACGGCATCCACCTCTGGTATCTACGGTAATTTTGGCCAGGCCAATTACGGCATGGCCAAGCTGGGCCTGTACGGGCTTACCCGGACCTTGGCCATCGAAGGGCGCAAGCACGGTATCCTGGTCAACGCCATTGCCCCAACCGGCGGTACGCGCATGACGGAAGGGCTGATTCCCCCGCAGGTGTTCGAACGGCTCAAGCCGGAGTTGGTCAGCCCCTTGGTGGTGTACCTGGGCAGCGAACAGTGCCAGGGCAGCGGCGAGCTGTTCGAGGTGGGCGGGGGCTGGATCGGCAAGGTGCGCTGGGAGCGTAGCCTGGGGGTGGGTTTCGACCCGCGCGAAGGCTTTACGCCCGAGCAGGTCGCGCAGCAGTGGGAGCACATTGGTGATTTCGAAGGGGCAGTGCACCCGCAGGACAGCTTGCAGGCACTGCAGCAGATGATGGCCAACCTGCAGAAATACCCGCTGTAAGGCCGCTTGTGTCTTGGGAGAGGATTAGCATCTGGAGTGAGAGCGGTGAATGACAAGCTGAATGCCGCAGGTGCCTAGAGCACGAGTATGAGCAGAAGCTGTCATTCACCGTTCCACTTTGGCGAGAGTCCGAACAGTTGGATGCGGCTCTGATCTCGAATCACAAGCGTGGGCCAAGCCAAAGTCCTCTCACCGCTTATTGGATATCGATGTTTCCAGTCTTTCACTCGATGCGCTGGTGCGGCCACAGGGCATAAAAATTCATCCTCAGGGTGCCACTCAATGCGATGCTCAGGACTGGCGAGCCTTGGCTGGATCTGGTGTTGCCTCAGCCGAAGAGGGTGTAGATCAACAGCCAAAATGCAGGACTCGAAGATCGCACGGTTCCTGTGGGAGCGGGCGTGCCCGCGAACACCGGCGCAGCCGGTGCCAGACACCGCGTCGCCTGCTTCGCGGGCAAGCCCGCTCCCACAATGAATCGC
>NZ_CAMZMX010000065.1:0-21198 GCF_947311875.1 Pseudomonas sp. PARCl1 | reverse complement strand
CTAAAGCTCAATGGCATGAGCCCTGTGAAATACAGGGCTCATGCTGCAGGGGCTGCTAGCTGAAACTGTCCAACTTATTGGGGGCAGTCCAAAATGCGGATTGTGGACGGCTTCGGCAGGCACAAAAAAGCACCCCGAGGGGTGCTTTTTGTTTGCCAGCAATCCGCGCTTAGCGCTTCAGGCTTTCTGGCAGGTGTGGCTGGATAGCGGTCAGCACGGCCTTGAAGCACTTGATGTTGCCCGCAACGATGTGGCCTTTGTCGAGGAAGTCGTGGCCACCGTTGAAGTCGCTCACCAGGCCACCGGCTTCCTGGATCAGCAGCACGCCGGCGGCCATGTCCCACTCGGACAGCCCCGATTCCCAGAAGGCGTCGAAGCGGCCGGCAGCAACGTAGGCCAGGTCCAGGCTGGCAGCGCCGGCGCGGCGGATGCCGGCAGTCTGGCCGGTCAAGGCGCGGAACATGCCCAGGTAGTTGTCGAGGTCGGCCATCTGGCTGTCGCGGAACGGGAAGCCGGTACCCAGCAGGGCGCCTTCCAGGCTGGTGCGCGAGCTGACACGCAGGCGGCGGCCATTGAGTTGGGCGCCACGGCCACGGCTGGCGGTGAATTCTTCCTGGCGAACCGGGTCGACGATCACGGCGTGCTCAAGGCGGCCACGGTATTTGCAGGCAATGCTGACAGCGAAGTGCGGGATGCCACGCAGGAAATTGGTGGTGCCGTCCAGCGGGTCGATGATCCACAGGTAATCCTTGCCCTCTTCACCGGTGCCGGCGTGCAGGCCGGTTTCTTCACCCTGGATGGAGTGGTTCGGGTAGGCCTTGCGCAGGGCGTTGACGATGGTCTGCTCGGCGGCGCGATCGACTTCGGAAACGTAGTCCTTGGCCTCTTTCTCATCGACCTTGATGCTATCCAGGCGTTCGATGGAGCGGAAAATCAGTTCACTGGCGCTGCGAGCGGCGCGCAGGGCGATATTCAGCATAGGCTGCATGGGCGGGTCACCTGGAGATGTTAAAGAAGAAAGCCGATCATTCTAGCAGAAAACTGTGGCGGCAGAAGGGGCACATTTGCTTTCGTGGCGTTACGTCTGTCGGTTCTGTAAGATCCAAGCCCCTGATTCCTGCATCTGTGAGCACAACACCTTGCTGCAAAATATTCGTGTTGTTCTGGTCAATACCAGCCACCCCGGCAACATCGGCGGCGCTGCGCGTGCCATGAAAAACATGGGCTTGTCGCGTCTGGTGCTGGTGCAGCCGAAAGAGTTCCCCGCCGTGGATGCCAGTGCCCGCGCCTCTGGTGCCGACGACGTGCTGGGCAATGCCCAGGTGGTCGACAGCCTCGAACAGGCCCTGGTCGGCTGCAACCTGGTGATGGGCACCAGCGCCCGCGAGCGCAGCATTCCCTGGCCGTTGATCGGCCCGCGTGAATGTGGCGAAAAGGCGGTGGTGCATGCCAATGGTGGCGAAGAAATCGCCCTGGTGTTCGGGCGCGAACACGCCGGCCTGACCAACGAAGAACTGCAGCGATGTCACTTCCACGTGCACATTCCCTCCAACCCCGACTTCAGCTCGCTGAACCTGGCTGCCGCCGTGCAAGTGCTCGCCTATGAGGTGCGCATGGCCTGGTTGGCCGCCGGTGTGGCACCGGCCCAGGTCGAGAAGGTGGATGCCAGCGAGCTGGCGACCATGGACGAAATGGAGCTGTTCTACGACCACCTGGAGAAAACCCTGGTGGGCATCGGCTTCCTCGACCCTGCAAAGCCCAAGCACCTGATGCCGCGCTTGCGCCGGCTGTACGGGCGGGTGGCGGTCGAGCGTTCGGAGATGAGCATTTTGCGCGGCATCCTCACCGAGACCCAGAAAGTGGTCCGGGGCGAGCCGCATAAACGGAAGGACTGAAAGATGTTTGAACGCCTGCGTGAAGATATTCAAAGCGTATTCCACCGTGACCCGGCTGCGCGCAATGCCTTCGAGGTGCTCACCTGCTACCCGGGCATGCATGCCATCTGGCTGCATCGAATGGGTAATGCCTTGTGGCGGCGCGACTTCAAGTGGCTGGCGCGCCTGGTCTCGAACTTCGGCCGCTGGCTCACCGGTATCGAGATTCACCCGGGTGCCACCATCGGCCGGCGTTTCTTCATCGACCACGGCATGGGCATCGTCATCGGCGAAACCGCCGAAATCGGCGATGACGTCACCCTGTACCAGGGCGTTACGCTGGGCGGCACCAGCTGGAACAAGGGCAAGCGCCACCCCACCCTGGAAAACGGCGTGGTGGTAGGGGCGGGGGCCAAGGTGCTGGGCCCGTTCACCGTGGGTGCGGGGGCCAAGATCGGCTCCAATGCGGTGGTGACCAAGGCGGTCCCGGCCGGTGCCACGGCAGTGGGTATCCCCGGGCGCATCATCGTCAAGCGCGAAGACAGCGAAGTGGAGGCCAAGCGCAAGGCGATGGCCGAGAAGATCGGCTTCGACGCCTACGGTGTGAGTGGCGACATGCCTGACCCGGTGGCGCGCGCCATTGGCCAGATGCTCGACCACCTGCAGGCCGTCGACGAGCGGCTGGAGGGTATGTGCGGCGCGTTGACGAAAATGGGCAGTGACTACTGCGCCAAAGAGCTGCCGGCCCTGCCTGAAGATGACTTCACCGAAGCGGCCCAGGCCGTCAGGCGCGACACTCAGCCGCATTGATTGCGCCGCGGCGCACCGAGGTAGACATACGGGGCGTGTGCTCACGCCCCTCGTCTGCTACAATCGCGCCGCCTCCCAGATGCAAACCCGACTAAAGCAGTAGGTCTAATAGTTGACTTAAATGCTCGGGAATCGCATACTTGCACACATCCCGAAACTCCCGTGGTACCCAATAGCCATGCGACTGACTACCAAAGGCCGATACGCCGTGACTGCCATGCTCGACCTGGCGTTGCACGCGCAGCATGGGCCGGTGTCTTTGGCCGATATTTCCGAGCGCCAGGGCATTTCCCTCTCTTATCTGGAGCAGCTGTTCGCCAAGCTGCGCCGTAGCAGCCTGGTTTCCAGTGTGCGCGGCCCAGGTGGCGGCTATCAGCTGTCGCGCGGTATGGAAACCATCCAGGTGGCACAGGTCATCGACGCGGTCAACGAATCGGTCGATGCCACCCGTTGCCAGGGCCTCGGGGACTGCCATGCCGGTGATACCTGCCTGACCCACCACCTGTGGTGCGACCTCAGCCAGCAGATCCATGAATTCCTCAGCGGCATCAGCCTGGCCGACCTTGTCATGCGCCGTGAGGTGCAGGAAGTCGCCCAGCGCCAGGACTTGCGTCGTGTCGCAGGCCGAACCGCCCAGCTGGACAAGATTGAGACGTCTGCCGTCGATTGACCCTTAGCCACGACGAGCGACGCCACCGCCTGATAGGAGAGACAAATGAAGTTGCCGATCTACCTCGATTACTCCGCGACCACGCCGGTTGACCCACGCGTCGCCCAGAAAATGGCCGAATGCCTGCTGGTTGACGGAAACTTCGGTAACCCGGCTTCGCGCTCCCACGTGTTCGGCTGGAAGGCCGAAGAAGCGGTCGAGAACGGCCGTCGCCAGGTTGCCGAGCTGATCAACGCCGACCCGCGCGAGATCGTCTGGACCAGCGGTGCCACCGAGTCCGACAACCTCGCCCTCAAAGGCGTGGCGCACTTCTATCAGACCAAGGGCAAGCACATCATCACCTCCAAGATCGAGCACAAGGCGGTACTGGATACCGCTCGCCAGCTGGAGCGTGAAGGTTTCGAAGTCACCTACCTGGAGCCAGGCGAAGACGGTATCGTCACCCCGGCCATGGTCGAGGCCGTGCTGCGTGACGACACTATCCTGGTGTCGCTGATGCACGTGAACAACGAAGTCGGCTCGATCAACGACATCGCCGCCATCGGTGAGCTGACCCGTGCGCGTGGCGTGCTGTTCCATGTCGATGCCGCCCAGTCGGCCGGCAAGGTGGAAATCGACGTGCAGAAGCTGAAGGTCGACCTGATGTCGTTCTCGGCGCACAAAGCCTACGGCCCGAAAGGCATCGGCGCGCTGTACGTCAGCCGCAAGCCGCGTGTGCGTCTGGAAGCCATCATCCACGGCGGTGGTCATGAGCGCGGCATGCGTTCGGGCACCCTGCCGACTCACCAGATCGTCGGCATGGGCGAAGCATTCGCCATCGCCAAGCAGGAAATGGCCGCCGAAAACGTACGCATCAAGGCCCTGAGCGACCGCTTCTTCAAGCAGGTCTCCAGCCTTGAAGAGCTGTACGTCAACGGTAGCCAGACTGCCCGCGTACCGCACAACCTGAACCTGAGCTTCAACTACGTCGAAGGCGAATCGCTGCTGATGTCGCTGAAGGACATCGCCGTATCGTCTGGTTCGGCGTGCACCTCCGCGTCGCTCGAGCCGTCGTACGTACTGCGCGCTCTGGGCCGCAACGACGAGCTGGCGCACAGCTCGATCCGCTTCTCCTTCGGCCGCTTCACCACCGAAGAAGAAGTCGACTACGCCGCGCAGAAAGTCTGCGAGGCCGTCAACAAACTGCGTGAACTGTCGCCGCTGTGGGATATGTACAAAGACGGCGTTGACATCTCCAAGATCGAGTGGGCCGCCCACTAAGCAGTCGCCGGCAAGAGCGGCTCCCTGATGAGGAAGGAATTGCACCATGGCATACAGTGAAAAGGTCATCGACCACTACGAAAACCCACGCAACGTCGGCAAGATGAATGCCGAAGACCCGGATGTCGGTACCGGCATGGTCGGCGCCCCTGCGTGTGGCGACGTGATGCGTCTGCAAATCAAGGTCAACGAGCAGGGCGTGATCGAAGACGCCAAGTTCAAGACCTACGGTTGCGGTTCGGCCATCGCTTCCAGCTCCCTCGCTACCGAGTGGATGAAGGGCAAGACCCTGGACGAAGCCGAAACCATCAAGAACACCCAGCTGGCAGAAGAACTGGCGTTGCCGCCGGTCAAGATCCACTGCTCGGTACTCGCCGAAGATGCCATCAAGGCAGCTGTGCGCGATTACAAGCAGAAGAAAGGCTTGATCTAAGCCGCCTGTTGCGAGGTAAGGAGTCCTGATGGCTATCAGCATGACAGAAGCCGCCGCCAACCACATTCGCCGCTCTCTCGATGGGCGCGGCAAAGGTGAGGGCATTCGCCTGGGCGTGCGCACCACCGGTTGCTCGGGCCTGGCCTACGTGCTGGAGTTCGTTGACGAACTGGCCGACGAAGACCAGGTGTTCGAAAACCACGGCGTCAAGGTGATCATCGATCCCAAGAGCCTGGTGTACCTCGACGGTACCGAGCTGGACTTCGTCAAGGAAGGGTTGAACGAAGGCTTCAAGTTCAACAACCCCAACGTGCGCGGTGAGTGTGGCTGCGGCGAAAGCTTCAACGTTTGAGGCCGGCTGTGGGTACTCCTTGTCACTACGCATTGTTTGACCTCCAGCCAAGCTTCCGCCTGGATCTCGACAAGCTGGCCACTCGCTACCGCGAGCTGGCCCGCGAAGTCCATCCCGACCGTTTTGCCGACGCCTCCGAGCGGGAGCAGCGGGTCGCGCTGGAAAAGTCCGCAGCCCTCAACGACGCCTACCAGACGCTGCGCAGTGCGCCGCGTCGTGCCCGCTATCTGCTGGCCATCAGCGGTCACGAAGTGCCCCAGGAAGTCACGGTCCACGACCCGGACTTTTTGTTGCAGCAGATGCAGTGGCGCGAAGAGCTGGAAGAGTTGCAGGACGAAGCCGACCTGGACGGCGTAGCGGCATTCAAGAAGCGCTTGAAGGCCGCCCAGGACTCGCTGAACGAGGATTTCGCTGCCTGCTGGGACGTTCCCGCCGAGCGCGACAAGGCTGAGCGCCTGATGCGCCGCATGCAGTTCCTCGACAAGCTCGCCCAAGAAGTGCGCCAACTGGAAGAGCGCCTCGACGATTAACCCGGTGTCGCCCGTGATGGCACCTAAGGTACTCAGATAAGCATGGCCCTACTGCAGATTGCCGAACCCGGTCAAACCCCTCAACCGCACCAGCGTCGCCTGGCGGTGGGCATTGACCTGGGTACCACCAACTCCATGGTCGCCGCATTGCGCAGCGGCCGCAGCGAGCCCCTGCCCGATGCGCAGGGTAACGTCATTCTGCCGTCCGCGGTACGCTACCTCGACGGGCGTATCCAGGTGGGGCAGGCCGCGCGTGAGGCCGCTTCCAGCGACCCGCTGAACACCGTGCTGTCGGTCAAGCGCCTGATGGGGCGCGGCGTTGCCGACGTCAAGCAGTTGGGCGAGCAACTGCCTTACCGCTTTGTTGGCGGTGAGTCGCACATGCCGTTCATCGATACCGTGCAGGGCCCGAAAAGCCCGGTGGAAGTGTCCGCCGACATCCTCAAGGTGCTGCGTGAGCGGGCCGAAGCGACCCTGGGTGGCGAGCTGGTAGGCGCGGTGATCACCGTGCCAGCCTATTTCGACGACGCTCAGCGCCAGGCGACCAAAGACGCTGCACGCCTGGCAGGCCTGAACGTGCTGCGCCTGCTCAATGAGCCGACCGCCGCTGCCGTTGCCTACGGCCTGGACCAGAACGCCGAAGGCGTGGTGGCCATCTATGATCTGGGCGGCGGTACCTTTGACATTTCCATCCTGCGCCTGACTGCCGGTGTGTTCGAAGTGCTGGCCACCGGCGGCGATACCGCCCTGGGCGGCGACGATTTCGACCATGCCATCGCCGGCTGGATCATCGAGCAGGCCGGTCTTTCCTCCGACCTGGACCCGGCCACCCAGCGCGCACTGCTGCAGACTGCCTGCGCTGCCAAAGAGGCCCTGACTGACGCCGACGTGGTCACTGTCAGCCATGGTGCCTGGCAAGGTGAGCTGAGCCGTGTTGCCTTCGACGCCATGATCGAGCCGATGATCGCCCGCAGCCTCAAGGCTTGCCGCCGCGCGGTGCGCGACAGCGGCGTTGAAATGGACGAAGTCAGCGCCGTGGTCATGGTCGGTGGCTCGACCCGCGTGCCGCGTGTGCGCGATGCGGTGGGTGCGCTGTTTGGCCGTACGCCGCTGACCTCGATCGACCCGGACCAGGTGGTGGCCATCGGCGCCGCGATTCAGGCCGATACCCTGGCCGGCAACCGCCGCGAAGGTGGCGAACTGCTGCTGCTCGATGTCATTCCGCTGTCGCTTGGCCTCGAAACCATGGGCGGGCTGATGGAGAAGGTGATCCCGCGCAACACCACCATTCCGGTGGCGCGTGCCCAGGAGTTCACTACTTACAAAGACGGCCAGACGGCCATGATGATCCACGTGCTGCAAGGCGAGCGTGAGCTGATCAGCGACTGCCGCTCGCTGGCGCGTTTCGAGCTGCGTGGCATTCCGGCCATGGTCGCCGGCTCGGCAAAAATCCGCGTCACCTTCCAGGTGGATGCCGACGGCCTGCTCAGCGTTGCCGCGCGCGAGCTGGGTTCGGGCGTGGAAGCCAGCATCCAGGTCAAGCCGTCCTACGGCCTGACCGACGGCGAAATCGCCCGCATGCTGAAGGACTCGTTCGAACACGCCGGTTCCGACAAGCACGCCCGCCAGTTGCGCGAGCACCAGGTGGACGCCGAGCGCCTGCTCGAAGCGGTACAGGGCGCCCTGGACGCCGACGGCGAACGCTTGCTCAGCAGTGACGAGCGCGACGCCATCGAATTCCAGATGCAAGAACTACGTGATTTGCTGGCGGGCACTGATGGCGCAGCCATCGAGCAACAGACCAAGCGTCTGTCGCAGGTGACCGACGCATTTGCCGCCCGTCGCCTTGATTCGACGGTCAAAGCCGCACTGGCCGGGCGCAACCTGAATGAGATCGAGGAGTAATCGATGCCGCTGGTAACCTTCCTGCCGCATGAGAAGTTCTGCCCTGAAGGCCTGACCGTGGATGTGCCAGCCGGGACCAACATCCTGGAGCTGGCCCACGACCATCACATCGAGATGGAAAGCGCCTGTGGCGGGGTAAAGGCTTGCACCACCTGCCACTGTATTGTTCGCAAAGGTTTCGATTCGCTCGAAGAAGCCGATGAGCTGGAAGAGGACATGCTGGACAAGGCCTGGGGCCTGGAGGCGCAGTCGCGCCTGGGTTGCCAGGTGGTGGTCGCCGACCAGGACCTGACCATCGAGATCCCCAAGTATTCGCTGAACCACGCTGCCGAAGCACCGCACTGAGGGCCTGTACATGAGTCTGAAATGGGTTGATGTACTTGAAATCGCCATCCAGCTTGCAGAAAGCAAGCCGGAAGTCGATCCTAAATATGTGAATTTCGTCGACCTGCACCGCTGGGTGCTGGCATTGCCAGAGTTCAGCGACGATCCGTCACGCGGCGGTGAGAAAGTGCTTGAGGCAATCCAGGCCGCCTGGATTGACGAAGCCGACTAAGCGTTGCGTGCAGGTTAGGCAATCCCCTCGAACCCGCGTATAATTCGCGGGTTTAATTTTTCGTAACACTCATATTCTGGAGTTTTCCATGGCTGTTCAACGTACTTTCTCGATCATCAAGCCTGACGCCGTTGCCAAAAACGTCATCGGCAAGATCACCACCCGTTTCGAAGAAGCCGGCCTGAAAATCGTTGCCTCGAAAATCAAGCAACTGTCCAAAGCCGAAGCCGAAGGCTTCTACGCTGAGCACAGCGAGCGCGGCTTCTTCGGTGACCTGGTTGCCTTCATGACTTCCGGTCCGGTAGTTGTTCAGGTCCTGGAAGGTGAAAACGCCATCGCCAAGAACCGTGAGCTGATGGGCGCTACCAACCCTAAAGAAGCTGCTCCTGGCACCATCCGCGCCGACTTCGCCGAGTCCATCGACGCCAACGCCGTTCACGGTTCGGACTCCGAAGCTGCTGCTGCTCGCGAAATCGCTTACTTCTTCGCTGCTACCGAGGTAACCACTCGCTAAGCGAAAGCTTACGGGTGAGGGTGAATCCATGACGACATCTACTGGCAAAATCAACCTGTTGGGCCTGACCCAGCCGGAAATGGAACAATTCTTCGACTCTATCGGGGAGAAGCGCTTCCGCGCCGGCCAGGTGATGAAATGGATTCACCATTTTGGCGTGTCCGATTTTGCGGCCATGACCAACGTTGGCAAGGCCTTGCGCGAGAAGCTCGAGGCCGTTGCCGAGATTCGCCCCCCGGAAGTGGTCAGTGAAGACATTTCCGCCGACGGCACCCGCAAGTGGGTGATCCGCGTTGCCTCCGGCAGCTGCGTCGAAACCGTCTACATTCCTACCGACGACCGCGGCACCCTGTGCGTATCGTCGCAAGCCGGCTGTGCCCTGGACTGCAGCTTCTGCTCCACCGGCAAGCAAGGCTTCAACAGCAACCTCACCGCCGCCGAAGTGATCGGCCAGGTGTGGCTTGCCAACAAATCCTTCGGGACCGTCCCTGCCAAAATCGACCGCGCCATTACCAACGTGGTGATGATGGGCATGGGCGAGCCTCTGCTGAACTTCGACAACGTCATCGCCGCCATGAAAATCATGATGGATGACCTGGGCTACGGCATTTCCAAGCGTCGCGTCACCTTGTCCACCTCGGGCGTGGTGCCAATGATCGACGAACTGGCCAAGCACATCGACGTGTCGCTGGCACTGTCGCTGCACGCCCCTAACGACGAACTGCGCAACAAGCTGGTGCCGATCAACAAGAAGTACCCGCTGAAAATGCTGCTGGAATCGTGCATGGGCTACATGGCCACCCTGGGCGGCAAGCGCGTGCTGACCATCGAGTACACCCTGCTCAAGGACGTCAACGACCAGCCAGAGCATGCCGCGCAAATGATCGAGCTGCTGCGCGACGTGCCGTGCAAGATCAACCTGATCCCGTTCAACCCGTTCCCGCATTCGGGCTATGAGCGGCCTAGCAACAATGCCATTCGTCGTTTCCAGGACCTGCTGCACCACGGTGGTTTCAACGTCACCACCCGTACTACCCGTGGCGACGACATCGACGCTGCCTGCGGTCAGTTGGTGGGGCAGGTCAACGACCGCACGCGCCGCAGTGAGCGCTATATTGCTGTGCGCCAACTGTCTGCGGATGTCGAGCTGCAAGACAGCGCCGCCAGCCACTGACCGGGACCTTGCCCATGAGCCTGCGCGCCGCGCTGTCGATCCTTGCGCTTTCGCTGCTGGCCGGCTGCGTGTCGGGCGGCGCGAGCGACCCGCTGGGCAGCCGCCAGGGCAGGGCCGAAGCGGGGCGTGCCTACGTGCAGCTTGGGCTGGGTTATTTGCAACAGGGTTTGACCGAACAGGCCAAGGCGCCACTGGGCAAGGCCCTGGCCCTGGACAGCAGCGATGCCGATGCGCACGCGGCCCTGGCGCTGGTGTTCCAGGCCGAAGGTGAGCCGGCACTGGCCGAAACACACTTTCGCAAGGCCCTGCAAAGCAGCGGCGGCAATACTCGAATTCGCAACAACTACGGCAGTTTCCTTTATGCTCAGGGGCGATTTGCCGAGGCCGAGCAGATGTTTCGCCTGGCCAGTGCCGATACCCTGTATCCTGAGCGCTCGCGCGTATACGAGAACCTTGGCCTGACTGCCTTGAGGCTCGAACGCCGCGACCAGGCACAGGCATATCTGGTGAAAGCATTGCAGCTCAACCAGCGGCAACCCAGGGCGTTGCTGGAAATGGCTGAGTTGTCCTACGAAAACAGGCATTATGTGCCGGCCCGGGACTACTACGATCGTTTCAGCGAGCTGAGCGCGCACGATGCCCGTAGCCTGCTGCTGGGCAGCCGCCTTGCCAGGGTGTTCGACGAGCAGGGCGCACTGGCCGAAACGGGCCAGCAATTACAACGACTTTATCCCGGTACGCCGGAATATCAGCAATACCTGTCGGAGCAACGATGAACGCCGCGCATCCCGAAGTAGCAGTAGCGCCTGGCCAGAACCCCGGTGAGCTTTTGCGCCTGGCCCGTGAGAAACGGGACTGGTCGCAAGCCGAGGTGGCCCGCAAGCTAAACCTCACTGTCAGTTCGCTGAACTACGTGGAAACCGGTGCCTTCGACAAGCTGCCCGGGCATACGTTTGCCCGTGGCTACATACGTGCCTACGCCAAGCTGCTGGACCTGGACCAGGCTGTGCTGGTCGATGCCTTCGACCGCTACACCGGTACCCATGCCAAGGGCAGCGACGTGCATTCGCTGGGCCGCATCGAAGAGCCGACGCGCCTGTCGCACAACATCCTGCGCGGCGTCAGCCTGCTGTTGCTGCTCGCCGTGGTCGGTGGCGGTTTCGTCTGGTGGCAGGACCAGGGCAGCCTGCGCGGCAAGGACCTGGCCAAGATGGCCCTGGAGCATGTCGAAGTCGAAAGCGCCGACGGCACCACCCAGATCCACCCGCTCGATGAGCCTGAAGACCAGGCCGTTACCGCCGGCCAGCAGGCTGAGACCGCACCGCTGCCGTTGGCGCAAGGCACGGGCGAACAACCCGCTGCAGCTGGCGAGCAGCCGGCGGCCGGTACAGCCACAGAGCCAGCCGCTGGGGCGGCAACTGCCCAGCAGGCGCCCGTGCAGGCAGCCGCCAGCACCCCGGCGGCCACAGCGGCGCCTGTAGCTCCCGTTACGGCCGCGCCGGCCGCAGCCAGTGAGCCTGCGCCAGTGCCGGCCGGTAGCGGCAAGGTCGCCATTCAGTTCACCGCCGATTGCTGGACCCAGGTTTCCGACGGCAACGGCAAGGTGCTGTTCAGCGCCATCAAGCGCAAAGGGGACAACCTCGAACTGACCGGCAAGCCGCCGTTCGCGGTACGCCTGGGCTTCGCCCGGGGCGCCCAGGTCAGCTACAACGGCCAGGCCGTCGATGTTGCCCCGTTCACCAGTGGCGAGACTGCTCGCCTGAAGTTGGGACAGTAAGTCATGCACGGCGAATCTCCGATCAAACGTCGCGAATCCCGCAAAATCTGGGTCGGCAATGTGCCGGTGGGTGGTGATGCCCCCATCGCGGTGCAGAGCATGACCAACACCGACACCAACGATGTGGCCGCCACCGTGGCGCAAATCCAGCGCCTGGTCGATGCCGGCGTGGACATCGTGCGGGTGTCGGTGCCAGACATGGACGCTGCCGAAGCCTTCGGCAAGATCAAGCAACAGGTGAGCGTGCCGCTGGTAGCCGATATCCACTTCGACTACAAGATCGCCCTGCGGGTTGCCGAGCTGGGCGTCGATTGCCTGCGTATCAACCCAGGCAACATCGGCCGCGAAGACCGTGTGCGCGCAGTGGTGGACGCCGCCCGCGACCGCGGCATCCCGATCCGCATCGGTGTCAACGCCGGTTCGCTGGAAAAAGACCTGCAGAAGAAGTACGGCGAGCCTACCCCGGCCGCGCTGGTCGAGTCGGCCCTGCGCCATGTCGAGCACCTCGACCGCCTGGACTTCCAGGACTTCAAGGTCAGCGTCAAGGCCTCCGACGTGTTCATGGCCGTGGAGGCCTACCGCCTGTTGGCCAGGCAGATCGTGCAGCCGCTGCACCTGGGCATCACCGAAGCCGGTGGCCTGCGTTCAGGCACGGTGAAATCCGCCGTCGGCCTCGGTATGCTGCTGGCCGAAGGCATTGGCGATACCATTCGCATCTCGCTGGCCGCCGACCCGGTCGAAGAAGTGAAGGTCGGCTACGACATCCTCAAGTCGCTGCACCTGCGCTCGCGCGGCATCAACTTCATCGCCTGCCCGAGCTGCTCGCGGCAGAACTTCGATGTGGTCAAGACCATGAACGAGCTGGAAGGGCGCCTGGAAGACCTGCTGGTACCGCTGGACGTGGCAGTGATCGGTTGCGTGGTCAACGGCCCGGGTGAAGCCAAGGAAGCCCATGTCGGCCTGACTGGCGGCACGCCGAACCTGATCTACATCGACGGCAAGCCGGCGCAGAAACTCACCAACGACAACCTGGTCGATGAGCTGGAAAAACTCATCCGCCAGAAAGCGGCCGAAAAGGCCGAAGCCGACGCGGCGCTGATCGTCCGTGGCTGACACACAGAATTCGTAAGGACTTTTCGTGAGCAAATCGCTGCAAGCCATCCGTGGCATGAACGACATCCTGCCAGAACAGTCGCCGCTGTGGCGCTACTTCGAAGGCACTGTCGCCGACCTGCTGGACACCTACGGGTACAGCCAGATCCGCACGCCGATCGTCGAGTTCACTGAGCTGTTCAAGCGCTCGATCGGCGAAGTGACCGATATCGTCGAAAAAGAGATGTACACCTTCGAGGACCGCAACGGCGACTCGCTGACCTTGCGCCCTGAAGGCACCGCCGCCTGCGTGCGTGCCGTGCTCGAGCACGGCATCACCGGTAACGGCCAGGTGCAGAAACTGTGGTACATCGGCCAGATGTTCCGCCACGAACGCCCGCAGAAGGGCCGTTACCGCCAGTTCCACCAGATTGGCGTGGAAGTGTTCAACCTCGACGGCCCGGACATCGACGCCGAGCTGATCATGCTGACCTGGCGCCTGTGGGGCCTGCTGGGCATTCAGGACGCGGTCAAGCTCGAACTCAACAGCCTCGGCACCAGCGAGGCCCGCGCCCGCTACCGTGATGCGCTGGTCGAGTTCCTGTCCGCACGCCTGGAGCAACTGGATGAAGACAGCCAGCGCCGCCTGAAAAGCAACCCGCTGCGCATCCTCGACAGCAAGGACCAGAACACCCAGGCGGTGCTGGTTGGGGCGCCAAAGCTGGAAGACTATCTGGACGAACCGTCGCGCGTGCACTTCGAGGGCCTCAAGGCTCGCCTGGAGGCCACCGGCATTCCGTTCGTGATCAACACCAAGCTGGTGCGTGGCCTGGACTACTACAGCAAGACCGTGTTCGAGTGGGTGACCGACAAGCTTGGCGCCCAGGGCACCGTGTGTGCCGGTGGCCGCTACGACGGCCTGGTCGAGCAGATGGGCGGCAAACCGACCACCGGCGTTGGTTTCGCCATGGGTATCGAGCGTCTGATCCTGCTGCTGGAAACCCTGGGCAAGGTGCCGGAGTCCATCAGCCGTACTGTCGACGTCTACCTGTGTGCCTTTGGCGAGCAGGCCGAGCTGGCCGGGCTGCGCCTTTCCGAAGGTTTGCGCGACCGTTTGCCGGGCTTGCGCCTGGCCGTCAACGCCGGCGGCGGCAGTTTCAAGAGCCAGTTCAAGAAAGCCGATAAAAGCGGTGCGCTGTTCGCCCTGATCCTCGGTGAGGACGAACTGGCCAAGCAAGTCATCGGCTTGAAGCCACTGCGTGGCCAGGGCGAGCAAAAGAACATTGCCTGGGATGCTCTTGCCGAGCACCTGGAAACCGCGATCGCGCAGGCGTAACGCGGTTCAACAACGAATAGGCGAAAAGGAGTATTGGGGTGTCGAGTACTGATGATGATGACCTGGCAGGGGTCAAGGACTGGTGGAACCGCAATGGCAAGCCGCTGCTGACCGGCGCATTGCTGGCAGGTGTGGTGGTGCTGGGCTGGAATACCTGGCACAAGTACCAGAACAACCAGTCGCAAGGGGCCTCGCAGTTGTACCAGGCCCTGCTCGAAACCAGCCTGACGCCAAGCGGTCAGCCCGACGCCACCAAGGTCGCGGAACTGGCCGGCAAGCTCAAGAGCGAGTTTGGCGGCACGGCCTATGCCCAGTACGGTAGCCTGTTCGTGGCCAAGGTCGCGGTCGAGAGCGGCAAGCTCGACGACGCCGCCGCCGAGCTCAAAGGTGTGCTGGACAAGCCTGCCGATGCCACCCTGGGCGAAATCTCGCGCCAGCGCCTGGCTCGCGTGCTGGCTGCCCAGAACAAGGCCGAAGATGCCCTGAAGCTGCTTGATGGTGATGCCGACAAGGCGTTCCTGGCCAGCCGTGAAGAGTTGAAGGGTGACCTGCTGGTGCAACTGGGTCGCGCCAGCGACGCGCACAGCGCTTACGAGAAAGCCAAGGCTGCGTTGTCCGATGACGCCGCAGTCGGTGGCCTGCAATTGAAGCTGGATGACCTGGCTAAAGGGGACGCGTAAGTGATCGGTTGGAAACATGCAGCAGTGCTGACCCTGGCCGTACTGGCCGCAGGTTGCAGCAGCAACAGCAAGAAGGAACTGCCCCCGGCCGAGCTGACCAAGTTCACCGAGGAAGTGGTGCTGAAGAAGCAGTGGAGCCGTTCGATCGGTGACGGCCAGGGTGAAACCTACAACACCCTGGTACCGGCCATCGAGAACGACCGCATCTACGCCTCCGACGTTCACGGTGACGTCTATGCCCTCGATCGCATCACCGGCGACGTGGTCTGGAACAAGGACCTGGAGCTGCCGGTTTCCGGCGCAGTGGGCGTGGGTTACGGCCTGGTCATGCTCGGCACCCTCAAGGGTGAAGTCATTGCCCTGGATTCCAGCACCGGTGAAGAACGCTGGCGCTCCCGCGTGACCAGCGAAGTGCTGGCCCCGCCTGCCAACAACGGTGACGTGGTCGTGGTGCAGACCCAGGACGACCGCCTGATCGGCCTGGACGCCGCTACCGGCGACCGCCGCTGGATCTACGAAAACACCCCGGCCGTACTGACCCTGCGTGGCACCGGTGCGCCGATCGTCACCAACCGCCTGGCCATTGCCGGCCTGTCGACCGGCAAGGTCGTGGCGGTGGACATCAACAACGGCGTGCCGGTGTGGGAAAGCCGCGTGGCCATTCCCCAGGGCCGTTCCGAGCTGGAGCGCGTGGTCGACATCGATGGCGGCCTGCTGCTGTCTGGTCAAACCCTGTATGTCAGCACTTACCAGGGCCGCGTAGCGGGCCTGGACCTGGAAAGCGGCCGTGTGCTGTGGCAGCGTGATGCCTCCAGCTACGTGGGTGTCGCCCAGGGCTTCGGTAACGTTTACGTCAGCGAAGCTTCAGGCACTGTCGAAAGTGTCGACGAGCGCACTTCCAGCGCCCTGTGGTCCAACGACAGCATGGCCCGTCGCCAGCTCTCTGCGCCGGAAGTGTATTCCAGCTACGTGGCCGTGGGCGACTTCGAAGGTTACCTGCACCTGCTGAGCCAGGTCGATGGTCGCTTCGTGGGCCGTGAGCGTATCGACAGCGATGGCCTGCGCGCCCGCCCACTTGTGGTCGGTGACACCATCTATGTCTTCGGCAACAGCGGCAAGCTCGAGGCACTGACCATCCGCTGAAGCTATGCTTGAAGCCTTGGCGGGCTTCAAGCCGCGGCGCAGGAAGCGCCGCCCGTACTCCGGCCGCTGCCTTGCAGCGGCCTTTGCATTTTCAAGAATTCGAGAGTGGAGAGCCGATGGTTCCCGTAATTGCCCTGGTGGGCCGCCCGAACGTCGGCAAATCCACCATGTTCAACCGCCTGACCAAGACCCGCGATGCCATCGTCGGCGACCTGTCGGGCCTGACCCGTGACCGCCAGTATGGTGATGCCAGCTGGCAGGGTCGTTCCTTCATCCTGATCGACACCGGCGGTATCACCGGTGACGAAGTGGGCATGGACGAGAAAATGGCCGAGCAGTCGCTCATGGCCATTGAAGAAGCCGACTACGTCCTGTTCCTGGTCGATGCCCGCGCCGGCATGACCGCCGCCGACCAGATGATTGCCGAGCACCTGCGCAAGCGCAACAAAGAGGCGATTCTGGTCGCCAACAAAATCGACAACATCGACGCCGACGTGGCCCGCGCCGAGTTCTCGCCGCTGGGCATGGGCAACGCCATTCCGGTAGCCGGTTCCCAGGGCCGCGGTATCAACGCGCTGATGGAAGCCGTGCTCGGCCACCTGCCGCGCGACCAGGTCGAAGAGGCCCTGGACGCCGAGGTCGCCGAAGGCGAAGAGGCGGTGCGCATTCCCGGCCCGAGCGAAAAGGATGGCATCAAGATCGCCATCATCGGCCGCCCGAACGTCGGCAAGTCGACCCTGGTCAACCGCATGCTCGGTGAAGAGCGTGTGGTGGTGTACGACCAGCCGGGCACCACCCGCGACAGTATCTATATTCCGTTCGAGCGCGATGGCGAGAAGTACACGTTCATCGACACCGCCGGTGTGCGCAAGCGTGGCAAGATCCACGAGGAAGTCGAAAAGTTCTCGGTGGTGAAGACGCTGCAGGCGATCAAGGACGCCAACGTGGTGATCTTCGTCATGGACGCCCGCGAAGGTGTGGTCGACCACGACTTGAACCTGCTGGGCTTTGCCCTGGAAGCCGGGCGCGCGATCGTCATTGCCCTGAACAAGTGGGACGGCATGCAGCCGGGCGAGCGTGACTACGTCAAGACCGAGCTGGAGCGCCGGCTGTTCTTCGTCGACTTCGCCGACATCCACTTCATTTCCGCCTTGCATGGCACGGGCGTGGGCAACCTGTACAAGTCGGTGCAGGCTGCCTTCAAGTCGGCGGTCACCCGCTGGCCGACCAGCCGCCTGACGCAAATCCTCGAAGATGCGGTGAGCGAGCACCAGCCGCCGCTGGTCAACGGTCGTCGCATCAAGCTGCGCTATGCCCACCTCGGCGGGGCCAACCCGCCGCTGATCGTGATCCACGGCAACCAGACCGAGAAGATTCCCAAGTCGTACTCGCGCTACCTGGAAAACACCTACCGCCGTGTGCTGAAGCTGGTCGGCACGCCGATCCGCATCGAATACAAGGGCGGTGAGAACCCGTACGAGGGCAAGAAGAACACCCTCACAGACCGCCAGGTCAACAAGAAGCGCCGGCTGATGTCGCACCACAAGAAGGCCGAGAAGAAGCGCCGCGACAAGCGCTGAATGCGCGTCGACTGCTTCGCGGGCTCGCCCGCTCCCATAGGTACAGCGCTGGCTTCAAGGAGTGCTATCTGTGTGGAGCAGGTTGACCCGCGAAGACGCATTTTGGTCCAGCGCAATACCTTTACCGTTTCAAACTTCCCCTCCCCAAAAAATCCGCTACGCACATCCGTTGTCTGTGCTGCATGTGTATGAGCGTGTGCGTCATCCCTCTTTGCAGTATGAAAGACCTGTCATTTCTACCAGTTTCCCTTTACGGTTTGGCGTGGGATCTTAGCTCGCAAACCATCCCGTTAATGCTGGAGATCGTCAAGATGGCAGCGAAATTCTTCTATCAAGATAATACGCTAGTCAATGTTATAGCGAGTGAGCGTGCCTCGCGCTATGTACGCACTAAAGAAGTGATCTTGTCCGATCGGTCTGGTGACGTTTTTCCAGCATCATTGCTCGCTTGCGAACTCGGCGGCACGGTGGGCGGGGCTGTGAGTCAACATAGGTTATCGGAGTTCCGGTACGCACCTTACGGTCTGAGGTCTGAAACCTTGTCTGAGGTGACTCAGTTGGGTTTCAATGGAGAGTATTGCCTTCCGGGGGTAGCGCTATACTTATTAGGTAATGGTTATCGTGCCTATAATCCTGGCACGATGCGGTTCGTTTCACCAGATAGTATTTCACCCTTTCACGTTCTCAATGCTTATAGCTACTGCAGGAATGACCCGATCAATAATGCAGATCCTAGCGGGCATCGTCCTGAGACGCGTGCGGCCAGGTTGAGAGCGGCAAGTCAGTTCCTCGACGGAAAGTCTGGAATAATAGCGTCGTGGGCTGCTACCGTGAGAATGCTTGGCAAGCAGACGTTACTGGAGGATGCACGGGATACTAAGAGGCGTGCCCTAGAAGGGATGCAGCTTGCTTATGCAGAATCGGGCGATAAAATAAAATGGTTGTCGAAAAAGCTGAGAAAACGGGATTACAATGATAGCGTTGATATGGTTAGGGAGATGCTGGATAAATTCGTAGATGGTTATGAGTGGCACTTGAAGGCAGTTAATCGAGAGTTCAATTCTAAGGTCAAGTTGTGGGCAGAAAATGAGGCGAATATCAATGATATTGTCCAACAAGCTAGATTGACGCGTAGTAACCTTAACCTTGATCAGGAGGCTAATGGGAGTAATGGGAGTAATGGGAGTAATAAGAAGACGAACTGGCTTCGGCGCCTCACTAACCGTATTCGAAGGTGAAATCGGCGAATAGGCCTGCTC
The DNA here is from genome assembly GCF_947311875.1 of Pseudomonas sp. PARCl1. NCBI lineage: Bacteria > Pseudomonadati > Pseudomonadota > Gammaproteobacteria > Pseudomonadales > Pseudomonadaceae > Pseudomonas > Pseudomonas sp. PARCl1. The sequence continues at coordinate 2,253 of NZ_CAMZMX010000065.1, read as the reverse complement.
TACACAGCTCGCCTTTTGATCCAGCGCATCCCCTCATGGTTTCAACCTTTTTCCTGACCGCTCGATCCGCTATGCTCGGATTCCACCCCGTGCCGGATACACCCCAGGAAAGAGGGCTTCATGATCCGCAGCAAACTGCCGAATGTCGGCACGACCATCTTCACCACCATGTCCCAGCTCGCCGTGCAAACTGGCGCGTTGAACCTGTCGCAGGGGTTTCCCGATTTCAATGGCCCACAGGCACTGCTCGATGCAGTAGGCCGGCATGTGGCCGCCGGGCATAACCAGTACTTGCCGATGACCGGCCTGCCGGCGCTGCGCCAGCAAGTGGCGGCCAAGGTGGAGCGCTTGTACGGGGCGAAGGTGGATGCCGACCAGGAAGTGACCATCACCCCGGGCGCCACCGAGGCCATCTTCTGCGCCATCCAGGCGGTGGTGCATGCCGGTGACGAGGTGATCGTCTTCGATCCGTGCTACGACAGCTACGAGCCTTCGGTGGAACTGGCCGGTGGCCGTTGCGTGCATGTGCAATTGAGCGATGGCGACTTCCGTATCGACTGGCAGAAGTTCAGCGATGCCCTGAGCCCGCGCACGCGCATGGTCATCCTCAATTCACCCCACAACCCCAGCGGCGCCCTGATCACCCGCGAAGACCTCGACCAGCTGGCGCAGCTGATCGCCGACCGGGATATCTACCTGGTCAGCGACGAGGTCTACGAGCACCTGGTCTACGATGGGGTACGCCACGCCAGCGTGCTGGCCCATGCGCAGCTGTACCCGCGCGCCTTCGTGGTCAGTTCGTTCGGCAAGACCTACCACGTCACCGGCTGGAAGACCGGTTACATGATCGCCCCGCCGGCGCTGAGCGCCGAACTGCGAAAGGTGCACCAGTACGTCAACTTTTGCGGCGTCACCCCGCTGCAGTGCGCGTTGGCCGACTTCATGGCCGAGCACCCGGAGCACATCGATGAGTTACCGGCCTTTTACCAGGCCAAGCGCGACCTGTTCTGTGGCTTGCTGGAGGGTTCGCGATTGCGCTTTACCCGCACGGCGGGCACTTATTTCCAGCTGGTTGATTATTCGCAGATACGCCCGGACCTGAATGATGTCGACATGGCGCTGTGGCTGACCCGTGAGCACGGCGTGGCGACCATTCCGGTGTCGGTGTTCTACCAGCAACCCATCCCCGAGCAACGCCTGGTGCGCCTGTGCTTTGCCAAACGAGAGGAGACGCTGCGCCAGGCAGCGGAAAAACTATGCGCGATCTGAGCACATTGCCGAACCTGAAAATCGCCCTGGTGCAGACTACCCTTGCCTGGCATGACCGCGAGGCCAATTACGCGCACTTCGAGGTACTGCTTGAGCAGGCCGGTGAAGTGGACCTGGTGATCCTGCCAGAGATGTTTACCACGGGGTTTTCCATGCAATCGGAAAGCCTGTGCGAGCCTGAGAATGGCCCCACCTACAAATGGCTCAAGGCGCAGGCGAAAAAGTACAACGCGGTGATTACCGGAAGCGTGATCGTGCAGGCGGCCGATGGCAGCCACCGCAACCGGCTGCTGTGGGCGCGCCCGGATGGCGAGATTCTGCACTACGACAAGCGCCATCTGTTCCGCATGGCGGGCGAGCACAAGCATTACACCCCGGGCGAGCGCCAGGTGCAGTTCGAGCTCAAGGGCTGGCGGATTCGCCCGCTGATCTGCTACGACCTGCGCTTCCCGGTATGGAGCCGCGACGCCCAGGACACCGACCTGCTGCTGTACACCGCCAACTGGCCGGCCGCTCGCCGCCAGCACTGGAACCGCCTGTTGCCGGCGCGGGGCATCGAGAACCTGTGCTATGTGGCCGCGGTGAACCGGGTGGGTACGGACGGCAAGGGCTTTGCCTATTCAGGTGACAGCCAGGTGCTGGACTTCCAGGGTGAGAGCCTGCTGAGTGCCGGCGAGGCGGACGGGGTGTTTACCGTGGTGCTGAGTGCGGCGGAACTGGCGGCGTACCGCACCAAGTTCCCAGCCAACCTGGATGCCGATACCTTCGAGCTGCATTGATTGCAAGACCGGCCCTATCGCCGGCGAGCCAGCTCCCACCTGTGGGAGATTCTATGGTTCCTGGCAAGGGTAGCCGGAGCATCTTCAGCGCCTGTGAGATCGAGCGCCGCCCGCGCGGCGCATCGCGAGCTGCGCTCGCTCCTACGTTTGTTTCGGGCCAGTAACGCCTGTGACAGGCGCGCGCGGCCGCCTTGTTTGCACGGCG
>NZ_CAMZMX010000064.1:0-21341 GCF_947311875.1 Pseudomonas sp. PARCl1 | reverse complement strand
CGCCGTACAAACAAGGCGGCCGCGCGCGCCTGTCACAGGCGTTACTGGCCCGAAACAAACGTAGGAGCGAGCGCAGCTCGCGATGCGCCGCGCGGGCGGCGCTCGATCTCACAGGCGCTGCATATCTTCTGACAAACACCTGCCAGCCCTGATGCGATCTCTGTGTGTGTGTGGCTTGCCGGCTATGGGCGGCAAAGCCGCCCCGGCGATATCAGCCGCGCTCAGGCTGGAAACGCACCACAAAGCCCTTCAGGCTGTTCTGGCGGTTGACCGCATCGCGCACGCGCTCGGCCTCGGCGCGCTCGATCAATGGCCCCACATAGACCCGGTTCATGCCGCCGGCCGAACGGATATAGGCGTTGTAACCCTGGCTACGCAAGGTTTGCTGCAGCTTCTCGGCACCGGCGCGGTTGGACAGGCTGGCCAGCTGGATCGACCAGCTGACCGGCAGCCCGTTGACGTCGATCTTCGATGGCGCAGCCTGGGCCGGCGTCGCTGCAGGTTTGGTTTCGACCTTGGCCGCCGGTGCGGCGGCCTGCGGCTTGGCCGGCTGGGCCTGTGCCTGGGTCTGCGGCGAGGCCGTGATCGGCTGGCTGGGCGTGCTGGCAGGGGCAGTCGACTCGTCGACCACCACCGGCGCCGACTGCGGTGCTTCAGGAACTTCCTGCGGCTGCGGCACGGTCACCGGGTCTACCTTCACTTCCGGCAGGCTGGGCATGGCAGGTGCCTGCGGGGCTTCGACGCGCACCTGGCGCATCTCGTCCTCGCGGGTGAACAGCATCGGCAGGAAGATCACCGCCAGTGCCACCAGCACCAGCGCACCGACCATGCGCTGTTTCATCCCTTTATCCAGCACTGCCATCTACTCAACCCTCCTGGGCATGCCGCTCCAGCCACGCCAGGGCCTGGGCGACACAGAAAAACGAACCGAACAGCACGATCTGGTCATCTGCCGTTGCCTGCGCGCATTGCCCTTCGAGGGCCGCGTCGACTCCGGCATAAGACTTCACCGCCGCGCCAAGGTTCGTCAAGGCGTCGGCCAACTCGGCAGCCGGCCGGCTGCGCGGGGTGTCCAGCGGGGCCACGGCCCAGTCATCGATCAGCCCGTGCAGCGGCGCGACCACGCCTGCCAGGTCCTTGTCGGCGAGCAGGCCGAATACCGCCAGCCGGCACCCCTTCAGCGGCCGGCTCGCCAGGCGCCGGGCCAGGTACTGCGCCGCATGCGGGTTGTGCCCGACATCCAGCAGCAGCTCCACCGGCCGGCCCTGCCAGACCAGCTGGCGACGGTCTAGACGCCCGGTAATCCGGGTATCCAGCAACGCCTGGCGCACCTGCGCGGCATCCCACGGCAGGCCCATCAACAGGTACGCCTGCAGGGCCAGCGCGGCGTTTTCCATCGGCAGGTCGAGCAACGGCAGGCCGTTCAGCTCAACGGGCGCGCCATCGGCTGCAGTGCCACGCCAGTTCCAGCCGTTTTCGGCGCTTGCCAGGTCAAAGTCACGGCCGCGCAGGAACAGTGGCGCTGCCAGTTCGGCGGCTTTGTCCAGCAGCGGTTGTGGCGGGTCGAGATCGCCGCACAGGGCCGGTTTGCCCGGGCGGAAGATACCGGCCTTTTCAAAGGCCACCTGCTCGCGGGTGTCGCCCAGGTAATCGACATGGTCGACGCCGATACTGGTCACCAGGGCCAGGTCGGCATCCACCACGTTCACGGTGTCCAGGCGCCCGCCAAGACCCACTTCCAGCACCACGGCATCGAGCTGCGACTGGTGGAACAACCAGAACGCAGCCAGCGTGCCCATTTCGAAGTAGGTCAGGGAAATATCGCCCCGCGCCGCCTCCACGGCGGCGAAGGCTTCGCACAGGCACTCATCGCTGGCCTCCAGGCCATCGATCAGCACCCGCTCGTTGTAGCGCAACAAGTGCGGCGAGCTGTACACGCCGACCTTGAGCCCCTGGGCGCGCAGCAACGAGGCCACGAAGGCGCAGGTCGAACCCTTGCCGTTGGTGCCGGTCACGGTCACCACGCGTGGCGCCAGCTTACCCAGCGCCAGCCGGGCAAGTACCTGCTGCGACCGCTCCAGGCCCATGTCGATGGCCGAGGGGTGCAACTGCTCGAGGTAGGCGAGCCATTCGCCCAGGGATCGTTGTTTCATCACGCGACGGCAGCCGCCTCACGCGCTTGCTCGGGGGTTTCCTGGCCAGTCATCTGCGCCAGCAGGCGAGCCAGGCGCGGGCGCAGTTCGCCACGGGAGATGATCAGGTCGATGGCGCCGTGCTCCAGCAGGAACTCGCTACGCTGGAAGCCTTCCGGCAGCTTTTCGCGTACGGTCTGTTCGATCACGCGCGGGCCGGCGAAGCCGATCAGCGCCTTCGGTTCGCCGACGATGACGTCGCCGAGCATGGCCAGGCTGGCGGACACACCGCCGTAGACCGGGTCGGTCAGCACCGAGATGAACGGAATGCCTTCTTCGCGCAGGCGCGCCAGCACCGCCGAGGTCTTGGCCATCTGCATCAGCGAGATCAGCGCCTCTTGCATGCGCGCACCGCCGGAAGCGGAGAAGCAGACCATTGGGCAACGGTGCTCCAGGGCGTAGTTGGCAGCGCGGACGAAGCGCTCACCGACGATGGCGCCCATGGAACCGCCCATGAACGAGAACTCGAAGGCACTGACCACGATCGGCATGCCCATCAGGGTACCGCTCATGGAGATCAGCGCGTCTTTTTCGCCGGTCTGCTTCTGCGCGCCGGTGAGGCGGTCCTTGTACTTCTTGCCATCGCGGAATTTCAGGCGGTCGACCGGCTCAAGGTCGGCACCCAGTTCGGCACGGCCTTCGGCGTCGAGGAAGATGTCGATGCGCGCGCGTGCGCCGATGCGCATGTGATGGTTGCACTTGGGGCAGACATCGAGGGTTTTTTCCAGCTCCGGGCGATACAGCACGGCCTCGCAGGACGGGCACTTGTGCCACAGGCCTTCAGGCACCGAGCTCTTTTTCACCTCGGAACGCATGATCGAAGGGATCAGTTTGTCGACTAACCAGTTGCTCATGCTTTTTTTCTCCAGTATTGGCAGGCGCGGCCGTTATCGTCGGCCTGCCCTGCCCTTGAGCTCAAAATCTGTTACGAAACGATGATGGACCGGCCGCCGGGGCTTCCAGCGCGCCACTCCACCGCTAATGCGTTGTGTTGCCGCCACCATGGGTGCGGCTGCCCGGCAGGGCTGCGAATGCTATGGACGATGGCGCGCAGCCAGCCGTCACATCTGCCATCACGCCTGCCTCACCGCCTGCATGAAGGCTTCGATCTTCGCGGCGTCCTTGATGCCCTTGGCCTGCTCGACCCCACCGCTGACATCCACCGCATAGGGCCGTACCTGGGCGATGGCCTGGCCGACGTTGGCCGCCGAAAGCCCACCGGCAAGAATGATCAGTTTGCTCAGCCGCGCCGGTACCAGGGACCAGTCGAACGCCTCGCCGGTTCCCCCAGGCACACCCGCCACATAGGTATCGAGCAGAATGCCGCGAGCGCCGGCATAGCGCTGGCAGGCTGCCTCGAGGTCATCGCCCGGGCGCACCCGCAGGGCTTTGATCCAGGGGCGGTGGTAGCCCTCGCAGTCCTCCGGGGCTTCATCGCCGTGAAACTGTAGCAGGTCCAGTGGAACCACTTCGAGGATCTCGTTCAATTCGCACCGCGAGGCATTGACGAACAGCCCTACCGTGGTCACGAACGGCGGCAGTTCAGCAATGATTGCCCGCGCCTGACGCACGTCCACTGCGCGTGGGCTTTTGGCATAAAAGACGAAACCGATGGCATCGGCCCCGGCCTCGACAGCAGCCAACGCGTCTTCGATGCGGGTAATCCCGCAGATCTTGCTGCGAACATAGCTCATGAAACGCGAACCCTGATGATAACGGTCAAAGGCCGGATGTTAGCAAATGGCTTTTCGCCCGTCAGTCCGCCAACCCTTCATAACCGCTTAAAAAGTGTGGGCCAATGTAACGCCTGGGCAGGGTGAATGTGTCGGGGTACTCCACCTGCACCAGGTACAGCCCATAGGGATGGGCGGTTACCCCGCCTTCGCGGCGGTCACGCCCTTCCAGCACCTCACGCGCCCAGCTTACCGGGCGTTCGCCGCTACCGATGGCCATCAACACGCCGGCAATGTTGCGCACCATGTGGTGCAGGAAGGCGGTGGCGCGCACGTCCAGCACGATCATCTGGCCATGGCGGGTAACCCGCAGGTGGTAGATGTGCTTGATCGGCGACTTGGCCTGGCACTGGCTGGCGCGGAAGGCGCTGAAATCGTGCGTGCCGAGCAGCGACTGTGCCGCCTGGGCCATTCGCTCGACGTCGAGCGGGCGGTGGTTCCAGGTCACCTCCTCGGCCAGGTGCGCCGGGCGGATCGGGTCGTTGTAGATGACATAGCGGTAGCGCCGGGCGCATGCCTTGAAGCGAGCATGGAAATCAGCCGGCATCGGCTGCGACCAGACCACACTGATGTCGTGCGGCAGGTTGAAGTTGGTGCCCATGGTCCAGGCACGTTCGTCGCGCACGGCACGGGTGTCGAAATGCACAACCTGCCCACAACCGTGAACACCGGCATCGGTGCGGCCGGCGCAAACCACGGCGATCGGCTCGTTGGCGACCTTGGACAGCGCTTGCTCCAAGGCTTGCTGGACACTGGGCACGCCGCTGGCCTGGCGCTGCCAGCCGCGGTAGCGTGCGCCCTTGTATTCCACACCCAGGGCGATGCGGGAGTAGCCTTCGGCCGCAGATTCGGTGGCGGCGGTGTCGATGATGTCCAAGAGCATGAAACCTGTGGGGTGTACGAAATGGCGGGGATTATAACGACAACGGCAGCCGCGTAGGGCTGCCGTTGCTTGTCCACTGTAACCGATGGCCGCTTCGACGGGGTCAGACCAACCGGGACAGCATGTCCTTGGCTTCCTGGCGCTGAGTGTCGTCGCCGTCCTTGACCACTTCGTCGAGGATATCGCGTGCGCCCTGGCTGTCGCCCATGTCGATATAGGCGCGAGCCAGGTCCAGCTTGGTGGCCACTTCATCACTGCCGGAGAAGAAGTCGAAGTCGAGATCGTCCAGCGGCTCCGGGTCTGGCTGCGCGGCTGCATCTTCGCTGGTGAAGTGCGGTTCCAGCGAGGGCGCCTCCAGGCTCTGCGACAGCTTGTCCAGCTCGGCGTTCACGTCATCGAGTTCCGAGGCAAAGCTTTTGTCTGCCGGCGAGTCGTCTTCCAGCGACAGTGACAAGTCGAAGTCCGAGGGCAGATCGAACTCGGAGACCGGATCGAACTCTGGCACGCTGTCGAAGGCCGCCAGCTCGGCAGCCACATCGCCCGCGGCGGTGTCGGCTGCTGGCGCAGCAGCGGGGGTGACGGGTTCGGTGACATCGAGGTCGAAATCCGACAGGTCGACCGCGGGTTGCGGCTCGGCCTGGGCCAGCATGGCCTCGAAATCCGCATCGGCGTCGGCTTGCAGGTCCTCATCCAGGGCGAACGGCTGTTCTTCTGGCGGCGCACCTGGCTGCACCGGCTCGTCCAGCACCGGTTCGGCGATCACCAGCTCATCAGGCACTGGCGCCTGCGCCGCGGACTCGTCGAGCATCGCCGCGGCCAGCGGATCGTCCTCGGGCAGGCCTTCCCCAAGGCCAAGGTCAGAGGCATGGTCCAGATCCGGCTCGCCCAGCCCCTGATCCTCCAGGCCGGCGACGTCCAGGATAGGCACTTCATCGAGAGGGTCCAGCCCGGCATCAGGTTCAGCGCCAACCTCCGGCTCAGCCACGGCCTGCGGTTCAAGCGCTGGCACCTGCTCAGGCACCCCATCGGCAACCACCGGCGCCGCGGCATCGTCGTGCAACAACTCCTGCACGTACTGCTCGTCCATTTCGGCAGCCAAAGCTGCCGCGCCCAGGCCGGCAGCTGCCAGGCCCAGCATGGCTGGGTAGCGTTCTTTCAACTCGGCCACAGCGGCGCCATTGTGCTCGCCGGCTTGCAGCTGGCGCTCCTGTTCGGCGAAGGCCGTCTGATCACCCTGGCGGGCATACACGTCCATCAGCTTCAGGCGCAGGTCATCACGGGCCGGGGCAGCGGCCACGGCAGGCTCCAGCAGATCGGCGGCACGGTTCAGGCGCCCCTCGGCCAGGCACTGGTCGACCTCCGCCAGCAGCGCGGCGTGAGGGTCTGCCGGTGGCTCTGCGGCAGCCGGTTCGGCCACTTTTTCCGCAGCCACGGCAGCGGCGGCCGATGCGGCGACCACTGCAGGCGACAAGGTGACGCTCGGCTCGGCCACTTCGACGCCGTCGAAGCTTTCGGTGTCGGTATCGAAACCGGTGCCCTGCTCTTCTTCCAGCGCCCGCGCCATGCGCAGGTGCTTTTCCGCCTCTTGTTGAGCCTTGCGCTTGCGCGCCAGCAACCACAACAGCAGTGCCAGGACAAGAATGGCAGACCCGGCGATCAGCCACAGCAGCCAAGGGTTACCGAGAATCTGCTCGAGCGCGCCGTTCGCCTGGCTGGCCGGCGCCGGGGCAGGCTCTGCCGCCGGCTTGCTGGCAGGTGCAGCCTGGGTGGGGGCTGGCTCGCCGCTCGCCTCGCCACCTGCCGCAGGCGCTGACGCGGCTTGCGGCGCGGGCGCCGGGGCGACGCCTGCCGGGGACGGCGTGGCGGCACCCTGCGCCTGAAGACGCGCCAACTGGTCGTTTTTCAGGTCGATCAGACGCTGCAGCTTGTCCAGCTGGCTCTGCAGGTCACTCATGCGGCTCTTGAGTTCGTCGTTGTCGCGGCGGCTGGTATCGAGACTTTCCTGCGCCACCGCCAGCTTGTCGCTTAGCGCTTTGGCCTGGTCGGCCCCCGCCTGGTTGCCCGGGCTGACCAGGCGCAGGTTGTCGCCCTGGGCAACACGCGCCGGGGCGGCGTCGGCGGCACCACGGCGAGTGGCGTCCAGCTGACGGGCCCGCGGGCCCAACCGACGGCCCTCACGCCAGGCCGCGTACTGCTCGGCCACCTCACGGTTGGCCTCGGCCTGGGCGATGCTCTGAACCTGCTGCTGGTCGGGCAGGCGCAGCACCTGGCCAACCTTCAGCTGGTTGATGTTATTGCCGATGAAGGCATCCGGGTTCAGGGCCTGGATGGCGATCATGGTCTGCTGGATCGAACCGCCCTGGGTGTTGCGAGCGGCAATTTGCCACAACGTGTCGCGACGCTGGGTGGTGTAGCTGCTGGCAGCGGTACTGGCCGGGTTGAGATTGCCAGCAGCCGGTTTGTCGCCCTGGGCCTGGGCCTGGTCGAGCAACACGCTGTAGTCACGCAGCAGGCGGCCCTGCGGCCACATCACCTGGACCAGGAACTTGACCACGGGCCCAGGCAGCGGCTGGCTGGAGGTCACCCGCAGCACGCTTTTGCCGTTGGGGTTGATGACCGGCGTGAAGGTGAGGTCTTCGAGGTAGGCCGCGAATGGCACCCCGGCCTTGCTGAACTCTTGCGCAGGCGCCAGGCTGGGTGCCACTTCGGCGGCCTTGAGGTCGCGCACGTCGAGCAATTCGATCTCGGCGTCCAGCGGCTGATTCTGTGCCGACTTCAGGGTCAGCTCCCCCAGGCCCAGCGCATTCGCCATGCCAGACGACAGCGCTGAAGCTGCAGCCATGGCCAGAACCAGTTTGCGAATTCGAAGCATGACCTCTTCCCTTGTATGAATCGTCCCGAAACCTGCATGCGGAGCAGGACAAAAGTGCTGGCCAGTATCTTTTACAGCCTGTGTTTAATCAACAATTGCGCCACTTGCACAGCGTTGAGCGCGGCACCTTTGCGCACGTTGTCGGTGGTCAGCCAGAGGTTGAGCTGCTGCTGTTCATCAATACCGTGCCGTACACGACCAACATAGACCACGTCTTGCCCGACTGCGTCACCAACCGGGGTTGGATAGTCATCATTTTCCACCCGTTCGATACTGTCGGCAGCCTCCAGGGCCTGGTTGACCGCGGCCAGATCGACCGGGTGACGGCTTTGCACGGCCACACTGAAGCTATCGCCGAAAAACACCGGTACTTGAATGCAGCTCACGGAAATCTTCAGCTCAGGCAGGCCCAGCAGCACACGCAGCTCGTTGACCAGGCGGCGCTCCAGCGCGGTATGGCCCTGATCGTCGGCGGCACCGACCTGGGCCAACAGGTTGAACGCTACCTGGCGGTCGAAGAAGCGTGGCTCCAGCGGCCGGGCATTGAGCAGTTCGGCAGTTTGCCTGGCCAGTTCGCTGACGCCCTCGCGGCCTTGTGCCGAAACGGCCAGTGCGGCCATCACCTGGATACGCTCGATTTCCAGCAGGCCCTTGAGCGGCGCCAGGGCGACGGCCAAGGCGACAGCAGCCGAGCACGGGCTGACAATTCGCGCGGGCAGCGCCAGGCCGGCGATGCGCTCGGCGTTGGCTTCGGGCACCAGCGCCAGGGCGTCGTCCAGGCCACCGGACAGGTCGATCACCGTGCAACCGGCTTGCAGCGCCTTGCCGGCAAAGCTGCGGCTGACCGCAGCGCCAGTGGCGAAGAACGCCAGCTTGACCTGGCCGAAGTCGAAGCTGTCGACTTCGCGAACCTTCAGTTTCTTGCCGGCGAACATCACGCTGCTGCCGGCAGACTCCATGCTGGCGAGCAAGTGCAGGGTCGCCACGGGAAAATCCAGTTCTTCGAGGATCTGTATCAAGGCTTCACCGACGCTGCCGGTGGCGCCGACGACGGCGATGTCCAATGGGTGTGTCATGGCAGGGATCCTCTTGCAGAAAACGGCGGGGGCGGCACTTTACTCGGATTGCAGGGTTTTGTCTGTGACGGCTTCAGCTTGGTTGGGCCAGCTGCGGTAGCAGACTGCTTGGCGGGGCCAGCGGTGGTTCGCGGAGGCTGCAGCAGCTGGCGCCAAACAAAAAACCCGTGCTGTTGCCAGCACGGGTTTTCGGACGAACCAGAACGATCAACGCTCCAGCAGAATCCGCAGCATGCGGCGCAGCGGCTCGGCAGCGCCCCACAGCAGCTGGTCACCCACGGTGAAGGCGCCCAGGTACTGCGAGCCCATGTTCAGCTTGCGCAGGCGGCCAACCGGAATGTTCAGGGTGCCGGTGACCTTGGTCGGCGACAACTCCTGCATGCTGATTTCACGCTGGTTAGGCACCAGTTTCACCCAAGGGTTGTGCTGGCTGATCATGCCTTCGATATCGGCAATCGGCACATCCTTGTTCAGCTTGATGGTCAACGCCTGGCTGTGGCAACGCATGGCGCCGATGCGCACGCAGATACCATCGACCGGGATCGGGCTCTTGAAGCGGCCGAGGATCTTGTTGGTCTCGGCCTGGGCCTTCCACTCTTCACGGCTTTGGCCGTTCGGCAGTTCCTTGTCGATCCACGGGATCAGGCTGCCAGCCAGCGGTACGCCGAAGTTCTCGGTCGGGAACGCTTCGCTGCGCATGGCCTCGGCGACCTTGCGGTCGATGTCGAGAATGGCGCTGGCCGGGTTGGCCAGGTCGTCGGCGACGGCCGCGTGGGTAGCACCCATCTGCTTGATCAGCTCACGCATGTTCTGTGCGCCAGCGCCCGAGGCTGCCTGGTAGGTCATGGCGCTCATCCACTCGACCAGGCCAGCTTCGAACAGGCCACCCAGGCCCATCAGCATCAGGCTGACAGTGCAGTTGCCGCCGATGTAGTTCTTGGTACCGGCGTCCAGCTGCTGGTCGATGACCTTGCGGTTGACCGGGTCGAGGATGATGACCGCGTCGTCCTGCATGCGCAGGGACGAGGCGGCGTCGATCCAGTAACCCTGCCAGCCGGCTTCACGCAGCTTGGGGAAGACCTCGTTGGTGTAGTCGCCGCCCTGGCAGGTCAGGATAACGTCGAGGGTCTTGAGTTCTTCAATCGAATAAGCGTCCTTGAGCGGCGCTGTATCCTTGCCCACGTTCGGGCCTTGGCCACCCACGTTGGAGGTGGTGAAGAACACCGGCTCGATAAGGTCGAAGTCCTGCTCCTCCAGCATCCGCTGCATGAGCACGGAACCGACCATACCGCGCCAACCGATCAGACCTACACGTTTCATCGCAACTACACCTTTGCTAAAAGTGGGCCGCCACCAGGAATGTGGGGTGGCGGGCCAGAGAGATTACAGATTCCGCAGGGCTGCGACTACTGCGTCGCCCATTTCCTGCGTACCAACTTTGGTGCAGCCTTCCGAGAAGATGTCGCCCGTGCGCAGCCCCTGGTCCAGAACCAGGCTCACGGCCTTCTCGATCGCCTCGGCGGCGGCCGACTGATTGAAGCTGTAACGCAGCATCATCGACACCGACAGAATGGTCGCCAGTGGGTTGGCGATACCCAGGCCGGCGATGTCCGGGGCCGAGCCGTGGCAAGGCTCGTACATGCCCTTGTTGTCGGCATCCAGCGAGGCCGAAGGCAGCATGCCGATGGACCCGGTCAGCATGGAAGCTTCATCCGACAGAATGTCACCAAACATGTTGTCGGTCACCATCACGTCGAACTGCTTGGGGGCGCGCACCAGTTGCATGGCGGCGTTGTCCACGTACATGTGGCTCAGTTCCACATCCGGGTAGTCCTTGGCCACGTCTTCGACCACTTCGCGCCACAGCTGGCTGGAAGCGAGCACGTTGGCCTTGTCCACCGAGCACAGTTTCTTGCCGCGCACGCGGGCCATGTCGAAACCGACACGGGCAATGCGGCGCACTTCGCTTTCGCTGTACGGCAGGGTGTCGTAGGCCTGGCGCTCGCCACCTTCCAGTTCCCGCTGGCCGCGTGGGGCACCGAAGTAGATACCGCCGGTCAGCTCACGAACGATGAGAATGTCCAGGCCGGAAACGATCTCGGGCTTGAGCGAAGACGCGTCGGCCAGTTGCGGGTAGAGGATGGCCGGGCGCAGGTTGGCGAACAGGCCCAGTTGCGAACGGATTTTCAGCAGGCCGCGCTCCGGGCGGATATCACGCTCGATCTTGTCCCACTTCGGCCCGCCCACCGCGCCCAGCAAGACCGCGTCGGCCTTGCGCGCACGCTCCAGGGTTTCGTCGGCCAGGGGCACGCCGTGCTTGTCGATGGCAGCGCCACCGATCACATCGTGGGCCAGGCTGAAACCGAGCTGGAACTTGTCGTTGGCCAGCTCCAGCACCTTGACCGCTTCGGCCATGATTTCCGGCCCGATACCGTCACCTGGGAGAATCAGAATCTGCTTGCTCATGCTTTCCTCTATCCATTCACACGGCGTGGCCAAGCGGGCCCCACCGAAAAAAACTTATCGCTCTGCCCACAGCACCAGTACATCGCTGCTGAACGAGCCATCGCTGTCGATCTGATAATACTGCCGTACTTCTTCGCCCATGGCTTGCTGCAATTGGCGGATAGCCACGCGCATCGGCTCGGGGGTACGCATGCGCTCGACCCAGCTGGAAAACTCCAGGCGCAGCGGCTGGCGGGTGTGGCTGCGCACGTGCAAACCGGCTTCGCTAACCTGGCGCTGCCATTCGGCGGCGGAATAATCGCGCACGTGGCTGGTGTCGCGCAGCACTTCGACCGTTTGCAGGTAGGTGTCGAGCAGCGGGCTGCCCGGTGACATCACATCGATGAACGCCGCCACGCCGCCTGGCTTGAGCACCCGGCGCACTTCGCGCAAGGCCAGGCCCAGGTCGCTCCAGTGGTGGGCCGAGTAGCGGCTGAAAACGAAGTCGAACGATGCATCGCCGAACGGCAGGCGTTCGGCCGCGCCGCGTTCGGTGATGATATTGCCCAGGCCGCGCTCGGCAGCGGCGCTGGCGACCACATCGAGCATGGCCTGCGACAGGTCGTAGGCGACCACTTCGGCGACCAGCGGCGCAACGTGGAAGCTGACATGCCCGGCACCGCAGCCCAGGTCCAGCACACGGGCGGCGCCCTGCCCTGCCAGTTCGGCCTGGAGCAAGGCAAATTCACTGCCCTGGGCGTGTACGGCGCTGCTGAGGTAGGCACTGGCTTGTTCGCCGAACTGGCGTTGGACCACGTCGGTGTGTTGGCTGCTGGTCATGTCTCGATCCTTTTGGTTCTGGGTTGGCTCTAGGGGCGCTATCGCCGGCAAGCCAGCGCTCACAGGAGCACCACAGCCTGAAAGTTGTGGGAGCCCTGCGGGCGCTGGCTTGCCGGCGATGAGGCCAGCAAACCCGGCTACATCATTCAGGCATCCCGGAACAGCCAAGGCTGCGCAGCACGGTGCTTGCCTTCGAAGGCCTTGATCGCATCGCTGTCCTGCAGGGTCAGGCCGATATCGTCCAGGCCGTTGAGCAGGCAGTGCTTGCGGAAGGCATCGATCTCGAAGTGCAGCACCTTGCCGTCTGGGCGGGTCACCGCCTGGGCCTGCAAGTCGATGGTCAGCTGGTAGCCCGGGTTGGCTTCCACCTGCTTGAACAACTCGTCCACTTCCTCATCGCTGAGGATGATTGGCAGCAAGCCGTTCTTGAAGCTGTTGTTGAAGAAGATGTCAGCGAAGCTCGGCGCAATGATGCTGCGGAAGCCATACTCGTCCAGCGCCCAGGGGGCGTGCTCGCGGCTGGAGCCGCAACCGAAGTTCTCCCGCGCCAGCAACACACTGGCACCCTGGTAGCGTGGGTAGTTGAGCACGAACTCCTGGTTGACCGGGCGCTTGCTGTTGTCCTGGTAGGGCTGGCCCACGTCCAAGTAACGCCACTCGTCGAACAGGTTCGGACCAAAGCCGGTGCGCTTGATCGACTTGAGGAACTGCTTGGGGATGATCTGGTCGGTGTCGACGTTGGCACGGTCCAACGGCGCGACGAGGCCAGTGTGCTGGGTAAAGGCTTTCATGCTGCGCTCCCTTGGATCAACTCGCGAACATCGATGAAATGACCGGCTACCGCGGCAGCGGCGGCCATGGCCGGGCTGACCAGGTGGGTACGCCCACCGGCACCCTGACGGCCTTCGAAGTTGCGGTTGGAGGTGGACGCGCAATGCTCGCCGCTCTCCAGGCGGTCCGGGTTCATCGCCAGGCACATCGAGCAGCCTGGTTCACGCCATTCGAAACCGGCTTCGAGGAAGATCTTGTCCAGGCCTTCACGTTCGGCCTGCGCCTTGACCAGGCCCGAACCCGGCACGACGATGGCTTGCTTGACGCTGGCGGCCACCTTGCGGCCCTTGGCGATTTCCGCCGCCGCGCGCAGGTCTTCGATGCGCGAGTTGGTGCACGAGCCGATGAATACGCGGTCCAGCTTGATGTCGGTGATGGCCTGGTTGGCCGTCAGCCCCATGTACTTCAAGGCACGCTCGATCGAGCCGCGCTTGACCAGGTCGGCTTCGGCGGCCGGGTCCGGTACGCGCTGGTCGACGGCCAGGACCATCTCGGGCGAAGTGCCCCAGCTGACCTGCGGCTTGATCTGGCTGGCATCCAGCTCGACCACGGTGTCGAACACCGCATCGTCATCCGACACAAGGTCTTTCCACGCCTCGACCGCCTGCTTCCACTGCTCGCCCTTCGGCGCGTAGGGGCGCCCTTCGACGTAGGCAACGGTAGTGGCGTCGGTGGCCACCAGGCCCACACGGGCACCGGCTTCGATGGACATGTTGCAGATGGTCATGCGGCCTTCCATCGACAGCGCACGAATGGCGCTGCCGGCGAATTCCATGGCGTGGCCGTTGCCACCGGCGGTGCCGATCTTGCCGATCACGGCCAGGACGATGTCCTTGGCGGTGACGCCGGCCGGCAGCTCGCCTTCCACCCGGACCAGCATGTTCTTCATTTTCTTGGCGACCAGGCACTGGGTGGCGAGCACGTGCTCGACCTCGGAGGTGCCGATACCGTGGGCAAGGGCCCCGAACGCGCCGTGGGTCGAGGTGTGCGAGTCGCCGCAGACCACGGTCATGCCCGGCAAGGTGGCGCCTTGCTCCGGGCTGATGACGTGGACGATGCCCTGGCGTTCGTCGTTCATCTTGAATTCGACGATGCCGTATTCGTCGCAGTTCTCGTCGAGGGTCTGCACCTGAAGGCGCGACACCTGGTCGACGATGGCCTCGATGCCGCCCTTGCGCTCCGGCGTAGTTGGCACGTTGTGGTCCGGCGTCGCGATGTTGGCGTCGATGCGCCATGGTTTGCGGTTGGCCAGGCGCAGGCCTTCGAAGGCCTGGGGCGATGTCACTTCGTGGATGATGTGGCGATCGATGTAGATCAGGGACGAGCCGTCATCACGGCGCTTGACCTCATGGGCTTCCCAGAGTTTGTCGTAGAGCGTTTTGCCAGCCATCAGACTGTTCCTCATCAGCGTCTTTCTATGCCAAAAACCCCTTGGCTTGTATGGACGATGCTATGGGGTTAGATTGAATAACTCAAATTCATAATTTTTATGCTTTGGATAGCCAAAAGGAATACCAAACCATGGACCTGGCCAACCTTAGTGCCTTTATCGCTATTGCGGAAAGCGGCAGCTTTTCCGGGGCAGCGGAACGCCTGTTCCTGACCCAGCCCGCCATCAGCAAGCGCATCGCGGGCCTGGAGCAGCAGCTGGACGTACGCCTGTTCGACCGTTTGGGGCGCGAAGTGACGTTGACCGAGGCCGGGCGGGCACTGCTGCCCCGCGCTTACCAGATCCTTAACGTCCTTGATGATACCCGACGGGCGCTGACCAACCTGAACGGGGCGGTGACTGGTCGGCTGACCCTGGCCACCAGCCACCATATCGGCCTGCACCGCCTGCCCCCGCTTTTACGGGCGTTCACCCGCCAATACCCAGCAGTAGCACTGGATATTCAGTTCATGGATTCAGAACAGGCCTACGACGAGATTCTGCATGGCCGCGCCGAAATTGCCGTGATCACCCTGGCGCCCGAGCCGCACCACCTGGTCAAGGCGGTACCGGTATGGGACGACGCCCTGGATTTCGTCGCCGCGCCCGAGCACCCGCTGGCCAACAACCAGGCAGTGAGCCTGGCCGATGTCGCCCGCCATCCGGCGGTGTTCCCCGGTGGCAACACGTTTACCCACCATATCGTCCAGCGCCTATTCGAAAGCCAGGGCCTGACGCCGAACATCGCCATGAGCACCAACTACCTGGAAACCATCAAGATGATGGTATCGATAGGCCTGGCCTGGAGCGTGCTGCCGCGCACCATGCTCGATGAACAGGTTGCACCCATCGCCTTGCCCGGCATACAGCTGTCGCGCCAGCTAGGCTACATTTTGCACACGGAGCGTACGCTGTCGAACGCGGCCAGGGCGTTCATGGCGTTGCTCGACAGCCACGCAGGGTCCGCCTGAGCGGCCGTCAGCCCGGTATTTCCAACTCCAAGGACGCGTCTTACGCCAAAGGTCTGGTACCGATGCCCAAAACAGTGAACCGCTTTTTGCGCCTGCCGCGAATACCTGCGGCCGACCCGCAGGAATCCGAGCAGGCCTGGCAGAACGCCCCACAATTGCTGGCCGCGCTCAACGGCGCACGCCTGGGTGCCTGGCTATGGGATATCGAAAGCGGCCGTGTCAGTTGGTCACGCGGTACCCAGGCGCTGTTCGGCTTCGACCCCCAGCGCCCGCTGCCCGCCGATGCCGATTACCTCGACCTGCTGCCCGAAGAGGACCGCGCCCGTACCCGCCAGGTGTTCCAGGCGATTTTCAACGGCGAGCCGGTGGAACGCGCCATGCGCCACCGCATCCGCTGGCCGGACGGCAGCCTGCACTGGCTGGAGATCAACGGCAGCCTGACCCACGACCAGCATGGCCGGCCACAGATGATCGGGGTGGTGCGTGAAATCACCCGCCAGCGCGAGCGGGAAGCGGCATTGATCAACTCGGAGAAGCGCTTCGCCACGCTGTTCCACCTCAGCCCCAACGCCATTTTGCTCTCCCGCCGCCACGACGGCATGATCTTCGAGGTCAACCAGCATTTCGAAGACATGTTCGGCTGGCCTGGCAGCCAGGTCATCGGCAAGACCAGTCTGGAGCTGGGCCTGTGGGTCAACCCCGAGCAGCGTCAGCAGGTGATCGAGTCGACCCGCGCCAACGGCGACCCGCAGATCATGGAGGTCCAGTTCCGGGCCATCAGCGGCAAGGTGCACGACGGCATTCTCTGCACCCAGGGCATCGAACTGGAAGGCGTGACCTTCCTGATCAGCACCTTCGTCGACACCAGCGAGCGCAAGCGCGCCGAGCAGGCCCTGAAAGACAGCCAGGAGCGCCTGGACCTGGCCCTGGACTCGGCGCAGCTGGGCACCTGGGACTGGCATATCCCCAGCGGCATGCTCTATGGCTCGGCCCGCGCCGCGCAGTTGCACGGCCTGCCGCCGATTCCTTTCCACGAGTCGTTCGACGCCTTCTTCGAGGGTGTACCGGAACAAGAGCGCAACTCGATGCGCCAGGCCTACCGAAGCCTGCGCGAAGGTCCTGCCGGCAACTACCAGATCACCTACCGGGTGCAGCTGGAAAACGGCGTTTCGCGCTACATCGAGAGCCGCGCCCGGCTTTACCGGGACGACCAGGGCAACCCGCTGCGCATGGCCGGCACGTTGCTCGACATTACCGACCAGGTCGAACGCGAGCAGCGCCTGAGCGCCTCCGAGGAGAAGTTCGCCAGCCTGTTCCAGGTCAGCCCCGACCCCATCTGCGTTACCCGCCAGGACACTGGCCAGTTCATCGAGATCAACCCGGCCTTCACCCAGAACTTCGGCTGGAGCAGCGAGCAAGTGCTTGGCCGCACGGCCGAGGAGATCGGCTTGTGGGCCGAATCCACCGAGCGTGCGCAACGCATCGAACGGGTGATCCGCGAACAGGCGCTGAGCAATGTCGCCGTGGTCGTCAACCACCGCAGTGGGGCGCCCCTGACGTGCGTGATCTCCAGCCGCCTGATTACTGTCGACGACCAGCCCTGCAGCGTGACCACCCTGCGCGACATCACCCAACAGCAACGCGCCGAAGCGGCCCTGAAATCCAGCGAGGAAAAGTTCGCCAAGGCCTTCCACTCCAGCCCTGACGCCATCACCATCACCGAATGCAACAGTGGCCGTTACCTGGAAATCAACGATGGCTTCTGCCGCCTGACCGGCTATAGCGCTGCGGAAGTGGTGGGCCAGACGGTGTACGAAATCGGCATCTGGGCCGATGACAAGCAACGCGGCGCCTTGCTCGCCGAACTGCGCGAGCGCGGTCGGGTTCATCACCGCGAGATGCTCGGGCGCAACAAGCGCGGCGATATCCTGACCGTGGAGGTGTCGGTCGAGCGGATCACCCTCAATGAAGTGGACTGCCTGTTGCTGACCGCCCGCGACGTCAGCCAGCTGAAGAACGCCCAGGCGCAGATCCGGCACCTGGCCTACCACGACCCGCTGACCAACCTGCCCAACCGCGCCCTGCTGATGGACCGCCTCAGCCAGCAGATCGCCCTGCTCAAGCGCCACAACCTGCGCGGCGCGCTGCTGTTCCTCGACCTTGACCACTTCAAGCACATCAACGACTCGTTGGGCCACCCGGTGGGCGACGCGGTGCTGAAGATCATTACCGCGCGCCTGGAAGCCAGCGTGCGCCTGGAAGACACCGTGGCGCGCCTGGGCGGCGACGAGTTCGTGGTGCTGCTCAGTGGCCTGGAAGGCAGCCGAGAATTGGTGGAAGCACAAGTGCGCGAACTGGCCGACACCCTGCGCGAGCTGCTGGCCGAGCCCATGTCGCTGGATGGCCAGCGCCTGCAGGTCACGCCCAGCATCGGCGTGGCGCTGATCCCCGACCATGGTGCCACCCCGGCCGACCTGCTCAAACGCGCCGATATCGCCCTGTACCGGGCCAAGGATTCCGGTCGCAACACTACCCAGCTGTTTCACACCACCATGCAAAAGGCCGCCAGCGAACGCCTGCGCATGGAGAACGACCTGCGCCTGGCCCTGGCCCGCGGCGAACTGGCGTTTCACTTCCAACCGCAGGTGGATGCCCGTGACAACCGCATCGTCGGTGCCGAGGTGCTGCTGCGCTGGCACCACCCGCAACTTGGCCAGCAGCCACCCGCGCAGTTCATCCAGGTACTGGAGGAAAGCGGGCTGATTCTGGAAGTGGGGAGCTGGATCCTGGACGAGGCCTGCGACGCCTGCGCGCGCATGCTGACGGACGGCCTGATCGACGCCGACGACTTCAGCCTGTGCGTGAACATCAGCCCGCGGCAGTTCCGCCAGGCCGACTTCGTGGGGCGGGTACTGCGCAGCCTCGACGACTACCGTCTGCCCCGCAAGATGCTGAAGCTGGAAATCACCGAGGGCATCGTCATCCAGAACCTGGAAAACACCATCAGCAAGATGCGCGAGCTCAAGCGCTATGGGGTGAGTTTCGCCATGGATGACTTCGGCACGGGCTACTCGTCGCTGACGTACCTGAAGCGCTTACCGGTCGATGCACTGAAGATCGACCAGAGCTTCGTGCGCGATGCGACGGTCGACCCGAACGATGCGGAAATCGTCCGTGCCATCGTCGCCATGGCCCGCAGCCTGGACCTGGCGGTGATTGCCGAAGGGGTAGAACTGACAGAGCAACTGGAGTTTCTCGAGCAACTGGGGTGCTACCTGTACCAGGGCTACCTGCATAGCCGGCCGTTGCCGTTGGCGGAGTTCCGGCAGATGTTGCTGGAAGCACCGGCGGATTACTGACTGGAACCCCGGTGTGGCCGCTTTCGCGGGGCCAGGCAAAAAAAGGGGACCCGAAGGTCAATGCCAGCCAGTTAAGCAATTTGGGGCCGCTTTGCGACCCTTCGCGGGCACGCCCGCTCCCACATGTTGAGTTCAGCGCTAAACCTGTGGGAGCGGGCGTGCCCGCGAAGGGCTGCAAAGCAGCCCCAGTAACGCAGGCATTAACCCAAAGATGCCCTTGTTTAGAACGATCCCATCAATTCAGCGCTGGCTTGTCGCCGTTGATCGGGATGCGCTTGGCCTTGGCTTCTTCAGGCACGATGCGCAGCAGGTCGATGCTGAGCAGACCATTGGCCAGGCCGGCAGCCTTGACTTCAATGTGGTCGGCCAAGCGGAACGACAGCTTGAAGGCGCGCTGCGCGATACCCTGGTGCAGGTAGGTCACTTCAGCGTCGCCATTGTCACGCTTGCCACCGATAACGGTCAGGACACCCTTTTCGACCTGCAGGTCGAGGTCCTGCTCCTGGAAACCGGCTGCGGCAACCACGATACGGTATTGGTCATCGCCATGCTTTTCCACGTTGTAGGGCGGGTAGCTGCTACCAGCCTCATTACGGGCCGCGGATTCGAACAGGTCATTGAAGCGGTCGAAGCCAACGGAATGACGGAACAGTGGAGCAAGAGAGAAAGCGGTAGTCATGGTCATAAACTCCTGAGTATCAGCAAGTAAGTCATTGCGCGACCCGAATTCGGCATCGCGTACTCAAGAGATAGGGACGAGACAAAGGCTTTCAAGGGGGTAAATTGAAAAAATCTGCAGAGGTTGAACGGGCGATGGCCGATCAGGCAACACAGGCCTCGGCCACCGCCTCACAGCCCAGCAACCGGCTGATGCGCGCACAGTCATCCTCGCGGCGCAACTCGGCAAACAGCAGCACCGCCTCTGGGTAACTACGGGTCAGCATGGCCAGCCACTGCTTCAGTCGGCCAGGCGCATAACGCGGTGACAGCTTGGCCTGGGCCTGGCGCCAGAACTCGCGCAGCAGCGGCTGCAGGTCCTGCCAGCCCAGCGGCTGGTAATCACGCCCATCCCGCGCCGCGGCTATCTGCAGGCCAAGGTCAGGGCGCGAAACCAGCCCACGGCCAAGCATGATGTCCTCGGCACCACTGACTTCACGGCAACGCCGCCAGTCGTCCACGGTCCAGATCTCGCCATTGGCAAACACGGGCACCTTGACCACGTCATGCACCCGCGCCACCCACTCCCAATGGGCGGGCGGCTTGTAGCCCTCGACCTTGGTCCGCGCATGCACCACGAGGTGCGCCGAGCCGCCGTCAGCCAGCGCCATGGCGCAATCCAGCGCGCCGGCCGGGCTATCGAAGCCCAGGCGCATCTTCGCGGTTACCGGGATATGCGCAGGCACCGCGCGGCGCACGGCATGCACGATGGCATGGAGCAACTCCGGCTCCTTGAGCAGCACGGCGCCACCGCGGGACTTGTTCACTGTCTTGGCCGGGCAGCCAAAGTTCAGGTCGATGACCGGCGCGCCCAGTTCACAGGCCAGTGCGGCGTTTTCCGCCAGGCATAGCGGGTCCGACCCCAGCAGTTGCACGCGCATGGGCACCCCGGCAGCCGTCAGCGCCCCCTGGCGCAGCTCGGGCGCCAGCTTGTGGAACGAAGCCGGCGGCAACAGGCGGTCGCACACCCGAATGAACTCGGTGACGCACCAGTCTATGCCGCCCACACGGGTCAGCACGTCGCGCAGGATGTTGTCGACCAGCCCCTCCATGGGGGCCAGAGCAATTTGCATGTCGGGGTCTCGGCGGAAAAAGGCGGCAGTCTAACAAAAAAACCCGGCGTTTCAGGCACCGATCAGCGCCGGCCCATAACCGTCGAGAAATTCTGCCGGCATGCGCCTGGGCTTGCCGCTGGAAAGCTCGATGCAGGCGAAGGTGGTCTGCGCTCGCAGCAGGGTCACACCGTCACGCGGGCGTTGGAGTTGGAAACGCCGGGTCATGCGCAGGCGCTGATCCCAGTCGATGATCCAGGTGGCCAGTTGCAATTCGTCGTCTTCGTAGGCAGCCGCCAGGTAATCGATTTCGTGGCGCACCACAGCCATTGCGCGGTCCAGCCGGCGATACGCGGCAAGGTCCAGGCCCAGGCGCTGGGAGTGACGCCAGGCACAGCGCTCCAGCCAGGTGACGTAGACGGCATTGTTGGCGTGGCCGAGGCCATCGATGTCCTCGCTGCCGACGCGCAGGTCGATGACGAAGGGTGTTGGCAGGTCCCAACTCATGTTCGCTTCCTTGGCGCAAAAGCCGATTTAGCAGCGGCGAGCGGGTCAATGTCCAGCGACATCGCCGTGCTCCAGGGTCAATGCACCCTGCGCAGCCTGCAGAATGCGTTAGCCAGGCAAAAGCCATGGCCCTATTCCAGAGCAGGTATGACAGGGAAAACGGGGGAAGGGGAAAAACAAAAGGCTCATTCAATAATCGAATGAGCCTTCAAAGTCCCGCAAAACGCGGGTAAAAAAATTGGCGTCCCCTAGGGGACTCGAACCCCTGTTACCGCCGTGAAAGGGCGGTGTCCTAGGCCACTAGACGAAGGGGACATAACCTTCGCAAAGATTCATTTGCATGAACCCTGGCATAAATGGTGGAGCTAAGCGGGATCGAACCGCTGACCTCCTGCATGCCATGCAGGCGCTCTCCCAGCTGAGCTATAGCCCCG
>NZ_CAMZMX010000063.1:0-21469 GCF_947311875.1 Pseudomonas sp. PARCl1 | reverse complement strand
GCCTGAGTCCCGTGGCATACAGGAATCAGGCCGCAGCAGCCTAATCAAAGATTGTCCAACAAATGGGGCGCACCTCATTTGTTTCGGGCCAGTAACGCCTGTGACAGGCGCGCGCGGCCGCCTTGTTTGTACGGCGCGATATTGAGGCATGCACCAAGGCGTTCGCGCGCGAATCCCACAGGCATAATTGGCCCGAAACAAACGTAGGAGCGAGCGCAGCTCGCGATGCGCCGCGCGGGCGGCGCTCGCTCTAACAGGCGCTGCATACCTTGTGGCAAACACCTTCAGCCCTGATGCGATCCCTGTGGGCTGGCTTGAACTGCGATGGGCTGCGAAGCAGCCCCTGTTGCAGCCACACGTGACTATCAGTCGTTCACACTCAAAACCCGCCCCGCCTTCTCGCCAGCCTTGCTGCGCGTGGCCAGGCAGTAGTACAGCGGCACCGTCACCAGCAAGCCGAACAGCCAGGACAGGTCGGCGCCTTCGACCAGGTTGGAGTACGGCCCGACATACAGCGAGGTATTGGCAAACGGCAGCTGCACCAGGATGCCGCAGGCATAGGCAACAATTGCATGGTGATTGAAACGGCCATAGATGCCGCCGTCGGCACTGAAGATCGAGGCGATGTCGTACTGGCCCTTCTTGATCAGGTAGAAGTCGATCAGGTTGATCGAGGCCCACGGCACCAGCACCACCAGCAGCGCCAGGATCAGGCCGATGAACTGGCCGATGAAATCTGCCGAGGCGTTCAGCGCGACCATACCGCAGCCCAGCAGTATGACCGAGGCCAGGATCACCCGAACCTTTACGCTGGGGGTCCACTGGGCAACGAAGGTCTGGATTGCAGTCACGATCGACAACACCGCGCCATACAGGTTGAGGGCGTTGTGGCTGATGATGTTGAGCAGGAACAGCACCATCAGGATCGGCCCCAGCCAGCCGGTGGCCTGCTTCACCGCGTCCATCGCATCGGTGCCTTGCGGCACGCACAGCACCGCCACCGCACCAAAGCTGAAGCACAAGATGGTGCCCAGGGTAGCGCCGAAATAAGTCGCCCAGAACGGCTTGGCAATGCCGACTTCACGCGGCAGGTAGCGTGAGTAGTCGGAGGTGTACGGCGAGAAGCTGATCTGCCAGATCACACCCAGCGAGACGGTGGCGATGAAGCCCGACAGGTTGAAGGCGCCGCGGCTGAAGAAATCGGCAGGCAGGTCCTGGATGAACATCATGATGAAGCCGGCCAGCAGTGCCGAGCCCATCACCCAGGTGCCGATACGGTTGAGGATGTGGATGAAACGGTAGCCGACCACGCCGATGGCGGTGGCGCTCAAGGCGCCGATCACGATCGCCCCTGGCACCGGCACGCTCGGGCTGATGCCGTGGATGGTCTTGCCGGCCAACACGATGTTGGAAATGAAGAAGCCAACATAGATCAACGCCGTGAAGAACACGATCAGCAAGGCGCCATAGCGGCCGAACTGGCCACGGCTCTGCACCATCTGCGGAATGCCCAACTGCGGTCCCTGCGCAGAGGCCAGGGCGATGACCACGCCCCCGACAAGATGGCCCAGCACGATGGCCACCAGCCCCCACAACAGGTTCAGGTGGAACACCTGTACCACCATGGCACCGGTGACGATCGGCAGTGGCGCAATGTTGGTACTGAACCAGAGGGTGAACAGGTCGCGCGCCTTCCCATGGCGCTCGGCAGGTGGCACATAATCGACCGTGTGATTCTCGACAAACTGGTGTTGCGACGACGGTTGGGACATGGTTTTCAGCTCGAAAGGTCGTTTTTATCGTTGTAAGGAAACCGCGTCTAGGCGGCCTCTCAGCTGCAGACCATATTATGGTATTCCAAATTTTTGACAACACTGATCCGCACGAAAAAGCGGCCACTGTTCTGCTTGAAAAACCCCTTCGACAAACCACCACACCGAGCAAAGCCCCGTATTCCGTGGCCTTGCGCCGCTCATCGTGAAAATGTGCGGCTGAAAATTCTGCTTGCAAAATAGGTATTACGGTATACCATCAGACACATCAACGATAAAAACCGCGGACCACCGCAGCCTTTTAGAGGTAAACCCGATGATCGACGCAACCGTCTACAAGAACGTCCTGGGCTCCTTCCCGTCCGGCGTTACCGTCATCACCACCCTGGACGACGACGGCTCGGTCGTCGGCCTGACTGCCAGCGCATTTTCCTCCCTGTCGATGGAGCCGCCGCTGGTGCTGTTCTGCCCCAACTACAGCTCCGACTCCTACCCGGTACTGATCAAGCAAAAGCGCTTCGCCATTCACCTGCTCTCGGGTGAGCAGCAGGCACACGCCTATGCGTTCGCCAAGAAAGGCAAAGACAAGGCCAACGGTATCGAGTGGACCCTCAGCGAGCTGGGCAACCCGATCCTGGCCGGCGCCACGGCGGTCATCGAGTGCGAGCTGTGGCGCGAATACGAAGGTGGCGACCACGCCATCATGGTCGGCAAGGTGCACAACCTGATCGTTCCAGCCCAGGCGCCGCGGCCGATGGTGTACTGCCGCGGCAAGATGGCCAGCCTGCCGGCCTTGGCCTGAAGCCCATTGTGAATCGAGACAGCTGGCGCCCCCCTGCCTGGCGCCAGCCCCTTTCAAGCGTTGAGGAAAGCCCCATGAAATTTTCGTTGTTCGTACACATGGAACGTTGGGATGAACAGGTCAGCCACCGCCAGTTGTTCGAAGACCTGACCGAACTGACCCTGATGGCCGAAGACGGCGGTTTCAGCACCGTGTGGATCGGCGAACACCACGCCATGGAATACACCATTTCGCCAAGCCCGATGCCATTGCTGGCGTACCTGGCGGCACGCACCGAAAAGATCCGCCTGGGTGCCGGCACCATCATTGCGCCGTTCTGGAACCCGATTCGCGTGGCAGGTGAATGTGCCCTGCTCGACGTGATCAGCAACGGCCGCATGGAAGTGGGCCTGGCCCGTGGCGCGTACCAGTTCGAATTCGACCGCATGGCCGGTGGCATGCCGGCCACCGACGGCGGCAAGGCCCTGCGCGAGATGGTGCCGGTGGTGCGCAATCTCTGGGAAGGTGACTATGCCCATGACGGCGAAGTCTACAAATTCCCCACTTCCACCAGCGTACCGAAGCCGTTCAACGCTACGCCACCCATGTGGATCGCCGCCCGCGACCCGGACTCGCACAACTTTGCCGTGGCCAACGGCTGCAACGTCATGGTCACGCCGCTGATGAAGGGCGACGAAGAAGTACTCGACCTGAAGAACAAGTTCCAGGCCGCCCTGGACAACAACCCCGACGTACCGCGCCCGCAATTGATGGTGCTGCGCCACACCCACGTGCACAGCCCGGCCGAGCCGGACGGCTGGAAGGTCGGCGCCCAGGCCATTTCACGCTTCTACCGCACCTTCGATGCCTGGTTCGGCAACAAGACCACCCCGGTCAACGGCTTCCTGGAGCCAAGCCCGGAGTCCAAGTTTGCCGAAGTGCCGGCGTTCCAGCTGGAGAACATCCGCAAGAACACCATGATCGGCACCCCGGAAGAGATCATCGCGCGTATCCGCTATTACCAGGAGCTGGGTGTCGACGAGTTCAGCTTCTGGTGCGACAACAGCCTGCCCCACGCCGAGAAGAAGAAGTCCCTCGAACTGTTCATCAAGGAAGTGGTACCGGCGTTCGCCTGAATTCCCATTGCCTGAAACATTGCGGGACACAGCCCGCTCCCGTAGGCCCATGCGGCTTGCGCGAGCGGGCTTTTTTAGCGGCAAGCTGCAAGCTGCAAGCTGCAAGCTGCAAGCTGCAAGCTGCAAGCTGCAAGCTGCAAGCTGCAAGCTGCAAGCTGCAAGCAAAAGCAAAAGCAAAAGCAAAAGCAAAAGCAGATCTGCTTTCGACTTTCGACTTTCGACTTTCGACTTTCGACTTTCGACTTTCGACTTTCGACTTTCGACTTTCGACTTTCGACTTGCAGCCTCCCGCCCCCCCGCAAGAGAAATTTCCCCCCCCTCTTGCACAACAAATATTATGGTATACCATCAGACAACAAGAGCTGATAACCCTCACCAGGAGCCACCCATGAGTTTCGAAATCCGCAAGATCGTCACCTACTCCGAAGAGACCCGCATCGAAGGCGGCAAGGCCACCGACAAGCCGGTGACCATGGTCGGCCTGGCCGTGGTGATCAAGAACCCATGGGCCGGTCGCGGTTTCGTTGAAGATCTGAAGCCGGAAATCCGCGCCAACTGCTCGGAGCTGGGCGCGCTGATGGTCGAGCGCCTGACTGCCGCCATTGGTGGTGCCGACAAGATCGAGGCCTACGGCAAGGCCGCCGTGGTGGGTGCCGATGGCGAAATCGAGCACGCTTCGGCGGTGATCCACACCCTGCGCTTTGGCAACCACTACCGCGAAGCGGTACAGGCCAAGAGCTACCTGAGCTTCACCAACAAACGTGGTGGCCCAGGCACCTCGATCCAGATCCCGATGATGCAGAAAGACGACGAGGGCCTGCGCTCGCACTACATCACCCTGGAGATGCAGATCGAAGACGCACCGCGTGCCGATGAAATCGTCGTGGTGCTGGGCGCTGCCGACGGCGGCCGCCTGCACCCGCGCATCGGCAACCGCTACATCGACCTGGAAGAACTGGCTGCCGAAAAAGCCAGCGCTCAATAACAACAACCAAGACGGGCCGGGGCGTGGCGTGCTTACCCGCCGCGCCCGACCTTCAAGGAGCGCCCTCCATGATTCAGCCTGTCGCTGAACGCACACCTGCCGGCACCAGCTACCTGTCCGTCGGCCAGGGCCAACCCGTGGTACTGATCCACGGCGTGGGCCTGAACAAGGAAATGTGGGGCGGTCAGTTCGTTGGCCTGGCCAACGACTACCGCGTCATCGCCTATGACATGCTCGGCCACGGGCAAAGCCGCGTGCCGGCTGCCGATACCCCGCTGGAAGGCTATGCCGACCAGCTCGCCGAACTGCTTGACCACCTGCAAATCGCCCAGGCCACGGTAATCGGCTTTTCCATGGGCGGCCTGGTTGCCCGGGCCTTTGCCCTCAACTACCCGCAGCGCCTGGCGGCACTGGTGGTTCTCAACAGCGTGTTCAACCGCAGCCCCGAGCAGAGCGCCGGCGTTATCGCCCGCGCCGCCCAGGCCGCAGAGCTGGGCCCCGACGCCAACGTCGACGCCGCCCTCGAGCGCTGGTTCAGCCGTGAATACAAAGCCGCCAACCCGGCCCAGGTCGCCGCTATCCGCCAGGTACTGGCGAGCAATGACCCGCAGGGCTACCACACCACTTATTCGCTGTTCGCCACCCAAGACATGTACCGCGCCAGCGACCTGGGCAGCATCCAGGTGCCGACACTGATTGCCACCGGCGAGCTCGACTCGGGCTCCACACCGGCCATGACCCGCCAGCTCGCGGCGCGCATCCCAGGTGCGCACAGTGTGGTGCTGGCCGAGCAACGGCATATGATGGCGGTGGAAGCACCGCGTGAAGTCAACAAGATGCTGCTGGACTTCCTCGCGCAAGCCCGCACCCTTACCGAATCCGCCAAGGGGATTGTTGCATGACCCTCGTTCGTTTCCAGATGTGCATCGACGGCCAATGGCGCGATGCCCAGAGCGGCAAGACCTTCGACAGCCTCAACCCGGCCACCGCCCAGGCCTGGGCACAGTTGCCCGATGCCGACGAGGCCGACGTGGAGCTGGCCGTGCAGGCCGCCCAGCGTGCCTTCGACAGCAAGCAGTGGCGCAGCATCACGGCCACCGCGCGCGGCAAGCTGCTGCGTCGCCTGGGTGACCTGATTGCCGAGAACAAAGAGCACCTGGCGCAGCTGGAGAGCCGTGACAACGGCAAGCTGATTCGCGAAACCCGCGGCCAGGTCGGTTACCTGCCCGAGTTCTTCCACTACACCGCCGGCCTGGCCGACAAGCTCGAAGGTGGCACCCTGCCGCTGGACAAGCCCGACCTGTTCGCCTACACCGTGCACGAGCCGATCGGTGTGGTCGCCGGCATCATCCCGTGGAACAGCCCGCTGTACCTTACCGCGATCAAACTGGCCCCGGCCCTGGCGGCCGGCAACACCATCGTGCTCAAGCCGTCCGAGCACGCTTCGGCGACCATCCTGGAGCTGGCCCGCCTGGCCCTGGAAGCCGGCTTCCCGCCGGGTGTCGTCAACGTGGTCACCGGCTACGGTCCAAGCACCGGCGCGGCGCTGACCCGCCACCCGCTGGTGCGCAAGATCGCCTTCACCGGCGGTGCAGCCACTGCCCGCCACGTGGTGCGCAGCAGTGCCGAGAACTTCGCCAAGCTGTCGCTGGAGCTGGGCGGCAAATCGCCGAACATCATCTTCGCCGATGCCGACCTGGACAGCGCCATCAACGGCGCCGTGGCCGGCATCTATGCCGCCTCAGGGCAAAGCTGCGTCGCCGGCTCGCGCCTGCTGGTGCAGGACGAGATCTTCGACGAGTTCGTCGAGCGCCTGATTGCCCGCGCCAAGCGCATCCGCATCGGCAACCCGCAGGACGATGCCAGCGAAATGGGCCCGATGGCGACCGCGCAGCAGTTGGCCGTGGTCGAAGGCCTGGTCGCTGCGGCCAAGGCTGAAGGCGCCAAGCTGCACTTGGGTGGCAAGCGGGCCGAGGTCGAAGGCGAAGGCTGGTTCTACGAACCGACCCTGTTCGAGTGCGACAGCAACTCGATGACCATCATGCAGGAAGAAGTGTTCGGCCCGGTCGCGACGGTCATCCGCTTCAAGACCGAGGAGCAGGCGCTGGAAATCGCCAACGACTCGCAGTTCGGCCTGGCGGCCGGTATCTGGACCCGCGACCTGGGCCGCGCCCACCGCCTGGCCCGTGACGTGCGCTCGGGCATCATCTGGGTCAACACCTACCGCGCCGTGTCGGCCATGGCCCCGATCGGCGGTTTCAAGAACAGCGGCTACGGCCGTGAGAGTGGCATCGATTCGGTGCTGGCCTATACCGAGCTGAAGACCGTGTGGATCAACCTGTCCACCGCGCCCATGCCCGACCCGTTTGTGATGCGCTAAGAGGTAGCACGAGATGATCGAACCTGGCATCTACAAAGACGTGATGGGCTCCTTCCCGTCCGGCGTTACGGTTGTCACCACCCTGGACGCCGACGGTGGCATCGTCGGCATCACCGCCAGTGCCTTCAGCGCCCTGTCGATCGACCCGGCGCTGGTGCTGTTCTGCCCCAACTACGCCTCTGACACCTACCCGATCCTGCGCGACAGCAAGCAGTTCGCGATCCACCTGCTGTCGGCCGAGCAAACCGCCGAGGCCTATGCGTTTGCCGGCAAGGGCAAGGACAAGGCCAAGGGCATCGAGTGGCACCTGAGCGAGCTGGGCAACCCGCTGCTGGCGAAGGCCACGGCGATCATCGAATGCGAACTGTGGCGCGAGTATGACGGCGGGGACCATGCGATCATCGTGGGTGCGGTGAAGAACCTGGTGCTGCCCGAGCAGCCGGTCACGCCGATGGTTTACCACAAGGGCAAGCTGGGCGCCCTGCCGCCTTTGGGCTGATAGACCTTTGAGCCGGTGTTGGCTGCTTCGCGGGGTTGCCCGCTCCCACAGGGACGGCGCAGTTCCCGAGACCTGTGCATGACCTGTGGGAGCGGGCAAGCCCGCTAAGAAGCCACCGCCGATGTCCCTGTTTCATTCCGGAGCACTGCGCATGAGCAATGACAAGTACGAGAAAGGCCTGCAAATCCGCACTCAGGTACTGGGCGAAGACTACGTCAACCGCTCGATTCAGAACGCCGACGACTTCACCAAGCCGTTGCAGGAACTGGTCACCGAATACTGCTGGGGCCACGTCTGGGGCCGTGAAGGCCTCTCGCTCAAAGAGCGCAGCATGATAAACTTGGCCATGATTTCCGCGCTCAACCGGCCCCACGAGCTCAAGCTGCACATTCGCGGCGCATTGCGTAATGGCCTGAGCCGTGAACAGATTCGCGAGATCCTGCTCCAGGTCGGCATTTATTGCGGCGTGCCCGCGGCGGTGGACAGCTTCCGCCTGGCCCGCGAAGCGTTCGCTGAAGCCGATGCGGAGCCAACCCGTTAACACCGGGCTGTTCGAACCCACGCAAGGAGCACCCAAGGTTCGTGGTGCTATTGCGGTTGCGGCCGGGCAGCCTCTTTAAGAGCGCACTTGATGAAACGCCAGCCACTCGACGACAGCTTCAAGGTCAACCGCAACCCCGTTACCCTGCGCGAAATCGTGCTAGACAAGCTGCGCGCGGCGATCATGAACTTCCACCTGCTGCCTGGCGACCGCCTGGTCGAACGCGACCTCTGCGACCGCCTTGGGGTCAGCCGTACCTCGGTACGCGAAGCGCTGCGTCACCTGGAATCCGAAGGCCTGGTGGAATTCGCCGACGCCAAGGGCCCACGGGTGGCCATCATCACCCTGGAAGACGCCCGCGACATCTACGAGCTGCGTTGCGTACTCGAAGGCCTGATCGTGCAGTTGTTCACCCTCAACGCCAAGGCCAAGGACATCCGTGCCCTGGAACGCGCGCTGGAGGTCAACCGCGAAGCCTTGGAAGAAGGCGAGTTGCAGCAGGTGCTGGACTCGGTTCAAGGCTTCTACGACGTGCTGCTGGAAGGCTCCGGCAACCAGGTGGCGGCGCAGCAGTTGCGCCAGTTGCAGGCACGCATCAGCTACCTGCGCGCCACCTCGGTGTCGCAGGAAAACCGCCGCGGCGCCAGCAACCGCGAGATGGAAAAGATGGTCGAGGCGATCAAGGGTGGCGACCCGCTGGTTGCCCACCAGGCCTCGGTCGACCATGTGCGTGCGGCTGCCAAGGTAGCCCTGGATTACCTGCGCCAGAAGCAGGAAGACCACGTCAAGGTGCGCGACATCGTCGAGCCCCTGGCGCTGAAGGATCCACGTATTTAACGCCACCCACAGGCCGCTGATCATGCCCAACGCCCCGCGCTACTGCCCGCACTGTACCAAGGAACTGGCCCGGGGCGTTCCTGCAGGTGACACCCACGAACGCCTGCATTGTGGCGGCTGCGGCTACATCCACTACATCAACCCGAAGGTCATCGCCGGCTGCATCATCGAGCGTGACGGCAAGTACCTGCTGTGCCAGCGTGCCATCCCGCCACGCCCCGGCACTTGGACCTTGCCGGCGGGCTTCATGGAGGCTGGCGAGACCACCGAGCAGGCGGCGCTGCGCGAGGTGTGGGAAGAAAGCGGCGTGCGGGCCGACATCATTTCGCCGTACTCGATTTTCAGCGTGCCGAAAATCAGCGAGGTCTACATCATCTTCCGCGCCATCGTGACCGAAGAAACCGGGCAATACGGGTCGGAAACGCTGGCGTACAAGTTCTTCGCACCGGATGAGATCCCTTGGGATCAGATCTACTACCCGGCGATCCGGCAGATTCTCGAACGTTACATCCTGGAGCGGCAGGCTGGGGTGTATGGCATGTACATGGGCAATGACGACACCGGCAAGGTGCACTTCATGCGTTAGCCGGTGCTGGCCCTGTGCTCCAAAAATGCCCGGGTCGCACCAGCAAAGCTCACCCATCACCGCCCACACAACGCGCAACCCCTCTACACCAAGCCCTTCAGCCAACTGGCACCCTCCTTGCTACCGTCATCCGCTTAAGCTTTTGTCAGCCTTAGGTTTTTTAAGGCTTATAGGTACATATTTACTAATTTCCCGTTCCCCCAGCGGCCCGCATCATCGCTCCAACAAGAACGCGTTGCCCATCGCCGGCACGCACCCGGGCAGTTGCCAATGCCCTACCTTGCCTTGGAGTCAGTCATGACCAGTGCAGCCAATTCGGCACCCCTCATAGAAAAACACACGATCGGCTATGTGCCACCGCAAGACCGCCATGGAAAGGTAAGGGATCTGTTCACGCTGTGGTTCGGCGGCAACATTGCGCCGTTGCCCATCGTCACCGGCGCGTTGGGCGTGCAGCTGTTTCACCTGAACCTGGTATGGGGCATCGTCGCCATCCTGGTGGGCCACCTGCTCGGGGGCGTGCTGATGGCCCTGCACTCGGCCCAGGGCCCGCAAATGGGCATCCCGCAGATGATCCAGAGCCGTGCCCAGTTCGGTACCTTGGGCGCGCTGCTGGTGGTAGTGATTGCCGGGGTCATGTACATCGGCTTCTTCGCCTCCAACATCGTGCTCGCCGGCAAGTCTTTGCACGGTGTGGTCGACGCCGTACCGGTGCCGGTCGGCATCGTCATCGGCGCGCTGGGTTCGGGCATCATCGGCATCATCGGCTACCGCTTCATCCACGTCCTCAACCGCATCGGCACCTGGGTGCTGGGTATCGGCATCGTGGTCGGCTTCGGCTATATCTTTACCCATGTGCAGAGCGACGACTTCCTCAGCCGCGGCAGCTTCAACCTGGCCGGCTGGCTGGCCACCGTGTCGCTGGCGGCGCTGTGGCAGATCGCCTTTGCGCCCTACGTGTCGGACTACTCACGCTACCTGCCGGCAGACGTGAAAGTCAGCTCGACCTTCTGGGCCACCTACCTGGGCTCGGCCCTGGGTTCGAGCCTGTCGTTCATCTTCGGCGCCGTGGCGGTGCTGGCCATTCCGGCCGGCATGGACACCATGGATGCGGTCAAACTGGCCACCGGGACCCTCGGCCCCGTCATGCTGGTGCTGTTCCTGCTCAGCGTCATCAGCCACAACGCCCTCAACCTGTATGGCGCTGTGCTGTCGATCATCACCCTGGTGCAAACCTTCGCCTACCGCTGGATCCCTACCGCCAAGAGCCGCGCGGTACTGTCGCTGATCGTGCTGTCGGCGTGCTGCGTGGTCGCCGTGTTCGCTTCGGCGGACTTCATTGGCCACTTCGTCGACATGGTGCTGGTGTTGCTGGTGGTGCTGGTGCCGTGGACGGCGATCAACCTCATCGACTTCTATGCCATCCACAAGGGCGACTACGACATCCAGTCGATCTTCCAGGTCGATGGCGGTATCTATGGCCGTTACAACCCGCAGGCTCTGCTCGCTTATGCGGTGGGTATCGTGGTGCAGATCCCGTTCATGAACACGCCGCTGTACGTGGGGCCGATTTCCGAGCACATCAACGGCGCCGACCTGTCGTGGCTGGTAGGGCTGGCGGTGACTTCGCCGCTGTACTGGTGGCTGGCCAGCCGTGACAGTGCTTACCGGCGCCGGCAGCTGAGTGCCAAGCTGGCCATGGGGCACTGAGTTTGCTGCGCCGGCAAATCCCAGCAGATGGTTGTGCACCATCGCTGGGAGCTCCGATGCCGGAAGCTGACCCATACATGACCGAGCACCGCAGGTGGGGCACTCGGTCGCAGCGCCCCCTGCCCCTCAAGCAGAACTCTACCCTCCCTCCGGCAACAGGCTGCGATCAAACATGAACACCCGCCCACCCAGCGGCGTGTGCTGATACAACTGTTGCGGCCGGCCCAGCCTGGGCTGGTTCTTCTCCCCGGTGTCCTTCACCCACCCCAGCTCACGCAAGCGCTCCAGGCGTTTACGCAGCGAGGTGCTGTTCACCGTCTGCCCCAGGCATGCCTGAACCGCCCCCAGGGCATCGAGCACGGTGAATTTCTCCGCCAGCAGGTACAGCGGCAGGCTGCTGTACACGGTCTTTGCCGCCAGCCGCTCGCGGGCCCGCTCCACCAGCAACGTGTGGTCGAAAGGCAAGAGCACCTTGCGCGCCAACACACTGTCCAGGTCGAAAAACGCCAACTGCTCACCCAAGGCTGCCTGCCCAGGGCCGATCAAGGCGAGGTAATAGGTGCTCAGCGACCAGCCCCGCGGATCGCGAAACGCATTGCCCTCGGTACCCACCTGCTCCATGTAGCACGGCACCAGCCGGTTTTTTTCGCGTAACGCGCGCTCGGCCGCGGCCTCCAGGCTGATGTCAGGGGTTCGACCATTGACGATCACCCCCGGCAACGCCCACTGGCCGGCGTGCGGTTCGCGCTCACGGCGGTGCAACAACACTTGCAGATGCTGCGCATCGGGGGCCAGGCGCAGGGTCACGATATCGACACTGGCCAGGACTTCAACTGTACTCACCGGGCTGCTCCTCGTTCACTGGCATAATAATCCACCAGAGACACTAAGTAAATCAACAAGCAAATCCATAGGGATATACGCTTGACAGACTTAGATCACCAGGTAGATTATGTAGCCAGTCCAGCAAGGAGAACCGCCATGAAAATCGCCAGTTTCGATGTCGATGCGCAGAACGGCTTCACCGGCAACGCGCCGCAGGAACTCCCGGTTCCCGAAGGCCATGAAATTGCGGTTGACCTCAACACCATGGCCCTGCGCGCCGACCTGCGCCTGGGCAGCAAAGATGCCCACCCGGCCAATGCCGCCTGGGTTGTCGCCGACCCGGCGCACATGCTGCAGCCCCTGCAAATGGCCAACGCCGACCTGACCTGGGTCAGCCACTGCGTCCCCGGCACCCCAGGGTTCGAGCTGCTGCCTGGCCTGCCGGCGCCCATCGATTACGACTACTTCGTGTGGAAGGGTGTCGAACCCGACCTGCACCCCTACGGCGCCTGCTATCACGACCTCGCCGAACGCCGTTCCACAGGGGTCATCGAATACCTCAAGGTGCAGCAGGTCGGCGCGGTGATCGTCGGCGGCCTGGCCCTGGACTACTGCGTCAAGACCACCGCCCGGCAACTGCGCCAGGCCGGCTTCGAGGTGCTGCTGTACCTGCCGGCCTGCCGTGCGCTGACTCAGGCAGGCGCTATCGAGGCGTGCGGCGCCTTGGCCGCCGAAGGGGTCATCCTCTGCGGCGACGAAGCCGCGCTCGACCACCAGCTTGCCCTGATCAAGGAACAACGCCCATGAGCGAAAGTGTTTTCGGCCCACGCATCATCCAGAACCTGCTGGACACCGACTTCTACAAGATCACCATGATGCAGGCAGTGCTGCACAACTACCCCAACGCCGAGGTGGAATGGGAGTTTCGTTGCCGCAACGACGAAGACTTGTCTCCCTACCTGGCTGAAATCCGCTACCAGGTAGAACAACTGGCCGAGGTCACGGTGACCCACGACCAGTTGGCCTATCTGGAGAAAATCCCCTTCCTCAAACCGGATTTCATTCGCTTTCTAAGCCTGTTCCGTTTCAACCTGCGCTATGTACAGGTGGGCCTGGACGCCGCCGGGCAACTGGCAGTGCGCGTACGCGGGCCTTGGTTGCATGTGATTCTCTACGAGATCCCGCTGCTGGCGATCATCAGCGAGGTGCGCAACCGCTACCGCTACCGTGACGTGGTGATCGAACAGGTCGGCGAGCGCCTGTACCAGAAGCTCGACTGGCTGAAGGCCGAGGCCAGTGCCGAAGAGCTGGCCGGTTTCCAGTTGGCGGACTTCGGCACGCGCCGGCGCTTCTCCTACCGGGTGCAGGAAGAAGTCGTGCATATCCTCAAGCATGATTTCCCGGGGCGCTTCGTTGGCACCAGCAACGTGCACCTGGCGCGTGAGTTCGAGCTCAAGCCGCTGGGCACCATGGCCCACGAATGGTTCATGGCACACCAGCAGTTGGGCCCGCGCCTGGTCGACAGCCAGGCCACCGCCCTGGAATGCTGGGTCAGGGAGTACCGTGGGCTGCTCGGCATAGCGTTGACCGACTGCATCACCATGGATGCCTTCCTCGGCGATTTCGACCTGTATTTCGCCAAGCTGTTCGATGGCTTGCGGCACGACTCTGGCGATCCACTGGCGTGGGCGGAAAAAGCCATTGCTCACTATGAACGGCTGGGGATCGACCCAAAGAGCAAGACCCTGATCTTCTCCGATGGGCTGGATTTTGCCAAGGCGCTGGGGCTGTACCGGGCGTTGCATGAACGGATCAATGTGAGCTTCGGCATTGGTACCCAGTTGACGTGCGATATCCCGGGGGTAGCGCCGATGAACATGGTGATCAAGATGACCGCGTGCAATGGGGCGCCAGTGGCGAAAATTTCCGATAGCCCTGGCAAGACCCAGTGCCGGGACGAGAATTTCGTGGCCTATATGAAACACGTTTTCAAGGTGAATTGATGGCGGCTGTGCCGGCTTCATCGCGAGTGATCTTGCGCCCACCAGGCCGGCACTTTCAGTCCACCTGCGGCACCTCCTATCCCCCACCCTAGGGAGCTGCCAATAAACCCTCCGGCGGCATAAGCTGAAACGGGCCGACTGATCTGTGCGGCCCGCCTTAACACGTTAGAAATTGAAGGTATAACGCATGATCAATCGATTTTCATTGGCGCTGTCCGCATAGGTCGATCGGTTCGTAGCGTTACGCCATTGAAAAGAGACGCCTTTGGCTGGGCCACTCTGGATGACATAAGAGAGGTCGGTCACTCGCTCCCACTCTTCACCCTCGCTCCCACTTTGACGAAGTGAAGCGGCTTGGCGGGTTGTTAGCAGAGCAGGATCAATATCATCGCCTTTCGTATATCGAGTGGTGAAAAGCAATCCAGGCACGCCCAACGCGGCGAAGTCATAATCGTATCGGGCGAACCAGACACGCTCGTTGGGCGCAGTGAATGTACTGACCAGCGACTCACCGAACAGGTAGGTATCTGTGCCGTTTATGAACGCAAATGGCGTGTCGCCCCACGCCTTCTGATAGCCACCCCCGATGATGTGCCCATTTATGCTATAAGCAACGTAGCTACTCAGTGTCCGGTTATCTACGCTACCCAGTTTTTTGGCGCCGGTTTCGCTGGCATCGAAAAAGCGAACATCCGCAATGACATCACCCTTCAAAAACGGCCGACTGACTTTGATTTCGCCGAAGTAGGACTTGTAGAGATCATCAAGTTCGGCGGCGTGCAGGCTGAGCCGCATGTCCTTATCAGCTTTGTAATCGAAGGCAATGTAATTGTAATGGTCAGCTTCGACCGGGGCATAGCCAAATACCGTGAGTGATTCGAAATCGGTAGAGTTACGCTGTTTCACAGCGTTGACCCTTGTGGCCGTAACCGTCAATGCATCAATATCGTTGACCGTCAGAGAACCCCCGCGAAAAACCTGAGGCAACAGGCGACTGTTATTGCTCCAGAGTAAAGGCATCAGAGGACTTAGCCCTCCTACTCTCAACTCAGTCTTGCCTACCCTGGCTTTGGCGGTGGCCACGAATTTTCCATACTCGTCTTCCACGTTTCTGTCGGAATCGAAGGGCAATAGTCCAGATCCCGTTCTGTCAGGGCTAGCGTCAAGCTTGACCCCCAACAAGCCCATGGCGTCGATACCGAAGCCCACGGGGCCTTCTGTGAAGCCGGATTGCAGGTTCAGGATAAAGCCCTGTGCCCACTCATCGCGCTTGGACTGCGCAGCCCCATCATTACGGAAATCGCGATTGTAATAAAAGTTTCGAAGTTCGAGACCACCTTTGAAATCTTCCACGAACGCAGCAGAAACATAAGGCGTCACCAGCAGAGCAGCAGAACAGGCTAATGACTTTTTATTAAAACCACCCATCACAGGCACCCTTATTATTGTTGTATGTTTGTGCATGAGCCGCAGGTCACCCCCATGCAAATGATGAACGTTGACCCCCTGCCTACAGCGCCGACATCAGGTCAGATCTTGTGAAACAATGACCTTGTTCCTCACCACCGTGGAGTCCGCGCGCGACTGGTTGATCAGGGTCACAGCAACAGCACCTACCAGACCGGCAAGGCCGATTGCCATGAAGTTCTGCTCCAGCGGCAAGGCCATCGATACGAGTGCCCCAATCAAAACGGGCGCGACTATCGCTCCGATACGACCGACCCCCGACGCAAAGCCCACACCCGTTGAACGGATGGTGGGGGGGTAAAAATCCCCGGCATACGCATAGGCCAGAAGTTGGGTACCGAGCGTGGAGCCACCCACGATGAACACGACGACGAAGAGCAGTTCAGTAGAACGCGTGTAACCCATCAGCGTGAGTGCAACTGCACCGACCACGTAAAACACCACCAACACCTGCTTGATGCTGAATTTATCGCTGAGCCAGCCACCGAAAAGTGCACCGAATATCGACCCGAGGTTGAACACAATAACGAAATTCAGGGCGGAACCGAGGCTGAAACCCGCCATGGCCATGAGCTTGGTGAGCCAAGAGTTGAGCGCATATACCATGAAAAGCCCAGTAATGAACGCCAGCCAGATCATGACGGTGCTGTAGGCACGCCCTTCCTGGAAAAGGCTTCGTACAGGCTTGTCTTGCTCGGCAACAATATGAGGGTTACCGACAAGCGTAGTGTCATCCTTGATCATAAGTTCAGGACGAAGACGACGTGCAATGATTTTCAACTCGTCTTCCCGACCTTGCTTCAACAGGAAGCCGATAGAGTCGGGCATGGTCTTCAATATGAAAGGAATCAAAAAGACTGGCAGGGCTGCTACGTAGAAAACATATTGCCAGCCGTAGCTTTCGATCAGTTGCTTACCCGTGAGCGCTACCAAAATTCCGCCCACCGAATAGCCCGCGAAAACGAGGGTCACCAAGCGGGTGCGAACCTTCATGGGCGAGAACTCTCCCATCTGCGCCGTGCAGATAGGCAACACACCGCCGATTCCCAACCCTGCGATAAAGCGCAGGATGCTAAAGGTTAACGGATTGTCAGTGAAACCGGCGGCAGCAGTGAATAGGCTGAAGAGAGCCACACAGATTGCAATCATCTTTGGCCGACCTATACGGTCTGCCAGCGTCCCCAGAAAAATTGCCCCCAGCATGGTGCCAAACAAGGCTGAGCCAGCCATGACGCCGGCACTGGTTGCGTCAATTTGCATATCAACCATGATGGCTGGCAGTGCTG
Source organism: Pseudomonas sp. PARCl1 (assembly GCF_947311875.1). NCBI lineage: Bacteria > Pseudomonadati > Pseudomonadota > Gammaproteobacteria > Pseudomonadales > Pseudomonadaceae > Pseudomonas > Pseudomonas sp. PARCl1. The sequence goes on along the minus strand of NZ_CAMZMX010000063.1, from coordinate 4,661 downwards.
CCCCCACCACCGCCAAGTCGTAACCATCAATGATCAGTATCAGCACGCACCAAAAAAGAATCAACCCATGAAAGCGATTGAACTTAGACTCTCCGGCCAACGTGAACACATTCAAAGCACTCATACCGTATCTCCTTCAATCTTATTTTTTTCTACTGAAGTGTACTTACGTGTCGCGATCGCAGGCCAATCCAACAGGCTCGACTGTCTGCATGAAACTGCTAGGACTGTCTTTCAGCCCAGGCACAATTTACGCACCCGCCCCATGCCTGAAGCCGAAGTACTTGCGGTAACTACTTTGATAAACGCGAGGTAGCGAGCCAGCACTTGGCGCTGACACGGGCAGGGACATGCTTTCCGGCCACCACAACCACTCAAGTCACGCCTGTTGGTCTCGAACGGTGATGATGGAGAGGCAGAAGTCGAGTTCGCCTAATTCGGGCGTTTGGGAGAGCAATCATTAAAACGGGTGCGGGCAATCAGGTCTTCAAATGTGCAGTGTGTACTGACACCGTGAGAGCCTTCGCCAAAGAGGTCGCTTTGGTCAGCTTGAGCATTGCAATCACAGCGTTCAATACATGCACCCACAGACAACCAGGGTCCACAGGTCTGAAGATCAACAACATGCTGATAGCCAAAGCTAGGTAACGCAGGAAAGTAACAAGGCATCACGATGCGTCCCTCTGATTTGTTCTTATTGGGGAGAAGTCGCTGAAGCGTCAGAAAAATAATCGCCTTCGAATGACGTGCGTGACAATGGTAAAAGCGCCCAAAATCTGTGACCGGATTTGCCACTCACGATCGATAACTTCAGAAGGATTGTCCACGCACTTGCAGTGATAGAGCGGTGAGGGGGAGTACCGGTGCGGGCGACGTTTTGTGCTATGCCATGCACAACGCCAGAAACCGCGCCGCCGCCCGCGAGGGCGTAGCGGCGTGCGGCATCAATATGGAAAAACGACGCACCAATGCCTGAGGGCTCACCTGCAAGCGTTGCAAAGCACCGTCCTCGTGGCGTATGGACATGGCTGAAACAAAGCCGATGCCCATGCCGGCACGCACCGCTTCCTTGACCCCCTCCACACCGGCGATTTCCAGCGCCACACGCATGGCTACGCCATCACGGGCGAATGCCCGCTCAACGACCTGCCGCACCCCCGAGCCGCTTTCACGCAACACCAACGGATAGGCCCCCAGCGCCGCCAATGGCTGCTTGTGCGTGCCTGCCAGGGGGTGCCCGCGCGGCACGATCGCCACGATTTCGTCCTCGTGCCACGGCGTGGTGCGCGTGCCCAGGGGCAACTCATGGCCGGGCGGCCCCTCGATCAGGGCGATATCAACGCTGTCCAGTGCCGCCACGATCTCCGCCGTGTTGCCATGCGAGGTCGTCACCAGCACGTCCGGGTACTGCCGATGAAAATCGGCAATCAGGTAGGGCAACAGGTAACTGGCGGGCGTAGTGCTGGCGCCAATGCGCAAGGTGCCGCGCTCCAACCCGCGCATGGCCTCGCGCAGGGCTTGGGCCTGGCGGAAGGTATCGCGCAGGCGCTCGGCGTGTGCGAGCAGTTGCTCGCCAGCCGCTGTCAGGCGCACGCCACGACCGGCCCGTTGGTAGAGGGGTTCGCCGAACGCCTCCTGCAGCAGCTTGAGCTGCCCGGAAACCGCAGGCTGCGACAGGTGCAGGGCCTGGGCCGCATGGCTGATGTTGCCATGCTCGGCAACGGTGGCGAATGTTATCAGCTGTTCTGGGGTCATGAACTCAAAATATCAGCAAAGCGGATATCTGCCATCCCAAATTACGATTTTTTATAAGCTTATAACCGGATTAACGTAGGCCTCGTCGAATCATTGCCCGGAGGACTCACATGGCCACGGTACCGTCCCATCCTGCCTACACCCCTACCCTTTCTACCAAAGGGCGGCTCAATGGCATCCTGTTCGTCGCGCTGTTCGCGCTGGCTGTCACGCAACTGGCGGCCATACCCGCCATCGCCAGGCTTGGCATCAGCCCGCTGATTGTCGGCATCGTCGCCGGTGCGCTGTATGGCAACGCGCTGCGTGACGGCGTGCCGGCAAGCTGGGCCGCGGGTATCAATTTTTCCGCTCGCGGCTTGTTACGCATTGCCGTGGCGTTCTTCGGCCTGCGGGTGAGCCTGCAGGAAATTGCCGAGGTAGGCTGGTCGGGGCTAATCGTCTCGCTGCTGGTGGTTGGCAGCACATTGCTGATCGGCCTGTGGTGCGGCATGAAAGTCTTCAAGCTTGACCGCGACACCGCGCTGCTGACGGCCGCCGGTAGCGCCATCTGCGGGGCAGCCGCCGTGCTGGCATTCGAATCGGCGCTGCGCAGCGCCCCGCACAAAAGCGCCATGGCGGTGGGCAGCGTGGTGCTGTTCGGCACCTTGTCAATGTTCGTCTACCCCTTGGCGATCAACGCTGGCTGGCTGCACCTGGACACCTTGGGTGCCGGCCTGCTGCTGGGCGGCACCATCCACGAAGTGGCTCAGGTGGTCGGCGCCGCCAGCAACGTCAGCCCGGAAGTCACCCACATCGCGACCATCGTCAAGATGACCCGGGTCATGCTGCTGGTACCCGTGCTGCTGGTGGTCGGCCTGTGGATCAGCCGTTCGCGCCAGGCTGGCCAGGGCAAAGGCAACGGCCGCATCGCCATGCCCTGGTTCGCCTTCGGCTTCCTCGGCCTGGTGCTGGTGAACTCGCTGCAGGTGCTGCCCGGCAGCGTGACCCAGGCGCTCAACGGCCTGGACACCTTCGCCCTGACCATGGCGATGACCGCGCTGGGCATGGAGACGCGCTTGAGCCAGATTCGTCAGGCCGGGCCACGGGCGCTGGCGACCGGGGCGCTGCTCAACCTGTGGCTGGTTGGCGGCGGCCTGGCAATCACCCTCGCGGTGCAGAAGTTGTTGAGCTGATCGGCAACCGGGCGGCGAAGCAGGCGTAGCCCTGCAAAGGTTTTTCACCGCCCCCCTCGTGGCCGCTCACATTTCTCGGTATGGTGTTGTCCAAGAAGGATGTTTTACCCGCACAGGAAAGACTTAGATGCCTCAACGCCATGTCATCAATGCATCCGTCAGCCCCAAAGGCAGCCTGGAGACGCTGTCACAACGTGAAGTGCAGCAACTGAGTGAAGTCGGTACCGGTAGCCTTTACACCTTGTTCCGCCAGTGCGCCCTGGCCATCCTCAACACCGGCGCCCATGTCGACAACGCCAAGACCATCCTCGAGGCTTACCGGGACTTCGAGGTGCGCATCCACCAACAGGACCGTGGCGTGCGCCTGGAGCTGCAGAATGCCCCGGCCGACGCCTTTGTCGATGGCGAGATGATCGCCAGCACCCGCGAAATGCTGTTCAGCGCCCTGCGCGACATTGTCTACACCGAAAGCGAACTGGCCAGCCAGCGCATCGACCTGGAAAGCTCCCAGGGCATCACTGATTACGTGTTCCACCTGCTGCGCAACGCCCGCACCCTGCGCCCGGGTGTGGAGCCGAAGATGGTGGTGTGTTGGGGCGGCCACTCGATCAGCAGCGAAGAGTATCAGTACACCAAGAAGGTCGGGCACGAACTGGGGCTGCGCAAGCTGGACGTGTGCACCGGTTGCGGCCCGGGCGTGATGAAGGGCCCGATGAAGGGCGCGACCATTGCCCATGCCAAGCAGCGCATGCATGGCAGCCGCTACCTGGGCCTGACCGAGCCGGGCATCATCGCTGCCGAGGCGCCCAACCCGATCGTCAACGAACTGGTGATCCTGCCGGACATCGAGAAGCGTCTGGAAGCCTTCGTGCGTGTCGGCCACGGCATCATCATCTTCCCCGGTGGCGCCGGTACGGCAGAGGAATTCCTCTACCTGCTGGGTATCCTGATGCACCCGGACAACCACGACCTGCCGTTCCCGGTGGTGCTCACCGGCCCGCGCAGTGCCGAACCCTACCTGCAGCAGTTGCATGCCTTTGTCGGTGCCACGCTGGGCGAGGCGGCACACCGCTTGTACGAGATCATCATCGACGACCCGGCAGAAGTTGCCCGGCACATGGTCGACGGGCTCAAGGCGGTTAAGCAGTTCCGCCGCGAGCGCAACGACGCCTTCCACTTCAACTGGTTGCTGAAGATTGAGGAGAGCTTCCAGCGCCCCTTCGACCCTACGCATCAGGCCATGGCAGAACTGGACCTGCGCCGCGATCTGCCACCGCACGAACTGGCGGCCAACCTGCGCCGGGCGTTTTCCGGCATCGTGGCCGGCAACGTCAAGGACAAGGGTATCCGCCTGATCGAGGAGCACGGCCCTTATCAGATTCGTGGCGACAGTGCTGTGCTCGATCCGCTGGGGCGGTTGCTGCAGGCGTTCGTCGACCAGCACCGGATGAAGTTGCCCGGCGGGGCGGCGTATGTACCGTGCTATCAGGTCGTGACCTGACAGCGCCTTGCGCTAATGCGCGTCAGTCATGCAACTTGGGGCCGCGTTGCGGCCCATCGCCGGCAAGCCAGCTCCCAAAGGAATCGCATCAGGGCAGACAGGTGTTTGCCACAAGGTATGCAGCGCCTGTGAGATCGAGCGCCGCCCGCGCGGCGCATCGCGAGCTGCGCTCGCTCCTACGTTTGTTTCGGGCCAATTATTCCTGTGGGATTTGCGAGCGAACGCCTTGGTGC
>NZ_CAMZMX010000062.1:0-21719 GCF_947311875.1 Pseudomonas sp. PARCl1 | reverse complement strand
TGGTGGGTCGTGTAGGATTCGAACCTACGACCAATTGGTTAAAAGCCAACTGCTCTACCAACTGAGCTAACGACCCGTTGGATGGCGCGTATAATACTGATTTCTAACGGGAAATCAATACCCTCTGATCAGTTCAAGCGTAGCGCGTCGGGTCGTCGACACCGGCAGCCCTGAAGCCATCGGCACGCAGGCGGCAGCTGTCGCACTTGCCGCAGGCACGCCCTTCATCGTCGGCCTGGTAGCAGGAAACAGTCAGGCTATAGTCCACGCCGCGGGCCATACCGGCCTGCACGATTTGCGCCTTGCTCATATTCTGCAGCGGCGCCTGGATCCGGAAGCCCTGCCCTTCAACCCCGGCCTTGGTCGCCAGGTTGGCCATGCGCTCGAACGCTTCGACGAACTCAGGGCGACAATCCGGGTAGCCGGAGTAGTCCACGGCGTTCACGCCAATGAAGATATCACGCGCCTCCAGCACTTCTGCCCAGCCCAGCGCCAGCGACAGGAACACGGTATTGCGCGCTGGCACATAGGTCACCGGAATACCTTCACCGGGGGTTTCCGGCACGTCGATGCTGCTGTCGGTCAAGGCCGAACCACCGATACCGTCCAGGTTCAAGCCAATGACCTTGTGTTCGACCACGCCCAGGTCGCGGGCCACGCGGGCGGCGGCGTTCAGCTCGGCGCGATGGCGCTGGCCGTAATCGAAGCTCATGGTATAGCAGCTGTAGCCGTCGGCCTTGGCCATGGCGACCACCGTGGCCGAGTCCAGGCCACCGGACAACAGGATGACTGCGCGTTTTTCTGTCATGTGTATTTACTCCTCAATCAACGCCCGGGTTCGTCGTTCCACAGCAGCTTGTGCAACTGCAGCTGGAAGCGCACGGGCAGGTTGTCGGCGACGATCCAGTCTGCCAGGTCGCTGGCGCTCACCTGATGATGGCTGGGTGAAAACAGCACTTCACCGGCACGCTCGGCCAGGTTGTACTGGATCAGCTTGGAAACTGCCCAGTCGTAATCCTCGCGGGAACAGATGACGAACTTGACCTGGTCGTTGCGGGTCAGCTGGTCGATGTTCGAATAGAGGTTACGGTGCGACTCTTCGGAACCTGGGGTCTTCAGGTCTACCACACGACTGACCCGGGTGTCGGTGCCGGCGATATCCAACGCGCCACTGGTCTCCAGCGACACCTCGTAGCCGGCATCGCACAGCCGCTGCAGCAGCGGCAGCGCATTCGGTTGGGCCAGCGGTTCGCCACCGGTGACACACACGTAGCGCGGCCTGAAGCCGGCCACTTGCTCAAGGATCGAATCGAGGGTACGAACGGTACCGCCACTGAATGCGTAGGCACTGTCGCAGTACTGGCAGCGCAGGGGGCAACCGGTGAGCCGCACGAATACCGTGGGCAGCCCAGCCGTTCGTGTTTCACCCTGCAAAGAGTAAAAGACTTCGGTGATGCGTAATGTGTCTTGCATGCTCGCCACGGGCGTGACAGCTAAACAGGCTGCCCGCCTCCGTCAGGCACTGCCGCGGACTCGACATCGCGTTATCCGCAGCAGCGTGTTTACGAAAAAAGGGCCGTGATTCTAACGAAAAAACCCGCGACTGGCGCGGGTTTATTTCAAACGCTACTGCAAAGGGCCTTAGAGCTTTTGCAGGTCACGCTGTGCCAATTGCGCGGCAGAGGTGCCGGGATACTGGGTGATGACCTGTTGCAGGATGCTCTTGACCTTGTCGGTGTGGCCCATGCGGCGCTCGACGTCGGCCAGCTTGTAAAGCGAGTCTGGCACCTTGCTGTGCTTGGGGTACTTTTGGCTGACCTGGGCAAACGCCTGGCTGGCGGCTTGCAAGTCACCCTTGGCCAGGTTCACCTCACCCAACCAGTACTGGGCATTGCCGGCGTACTGGCTGTTCGGGTATTTGCGCAGGAAGGCGGTGAACGCCTGGCTGGCCTTGTCGAAGTCTTTTTGCTTGATCAGGTCGAAAGCTGCATCGTAGTAAAGCTTCTCTTTCGCCGGATCACCGGGCTCGCTACTGGCGGCCGGTTGTTGCGCAGCAGCACCGGCTGCTGCACCGGAGGCGGCATTGGATGCACCACCGGAGGAATTGTCAGGGGTTGCGGCAGGTGCGGCACCACTGTTGATGCGACGGTCCAGGTCCTGGTATCGCTCCAGGTTTTCCTGCTTCATGCGCGACACATCGTTTTGCAGCTCTTCGATGATGCCTTGCTGGCGGGAAAGCTGGTCCTGCATCTGTTGCAGCTGCATGAACAGCTGGCCCTGTGCAGAGGCAGGGGCCGAAGCCCCCGACCCGGCATAGGCGCCGCTCGTGCCATAACCCGCGGGCGGATAACTGCCTGCGTTGTCATCTACTACAGGGACCTCAGCCCAGGCCGCGAGCGGCAGGCTGAGTGCGAGGACGGTTACTACACGGCGGCACATACGCATAAGAACTTACTTACGCAGTTCTACGCGACGGTTCTGAGCCCAGGACTGCTCGTCGTTGCCGGTAGCAACTGGACGCTCTTCGCCGTAGGAAACCACTTCCAGCTGAGCAGGGGAAACACCCTGCAGAACCAGGTAGCGCTGAACGGCTTTCGCACGACGCTCACCCAGAGCCATGTTGTACTCGCGGGTGCCGCGCTCGTCGGTGTTACCTTCCAGAACAACGCGGTTGCCGTTGGCTTTCAGGTCCTTGGCGTGAACGTCCAGAGCGCGCATGGCTTCTGGCTTCAGGTCCGAGCTGTCGTATTCGAAGTAGAAGGTGGTGATTGCGCGCAGGGCGGCTTCTTCGCTCAGGGAGCCGTCGACAGCGCCAGTGTTGGCACCGTAGCCAGCGTTAGGATCTACAGCAGCGCCTTCGCCTGCGTTGTCACCGCCCTTCGAGGAGCAACCTACAGCTACGGCCATGGCCAGAGCCAGCGCAGCAAATTTACCAAACTTCAGCATTTCCATCGTGAAACTCCTAATGAAACCCCAGTGTGTTAAGCAAAACGTATTACGCCGCAATCAGTTCAGGTAAGGGGACCAGGACGGTTCTCTGACTTCGCCTTGAGCGGTAGGAAGTGGGAGCCTCACGCGGCCATTAAGCGACACGAGCATCAAGACTCCCCGGCCCTGCTGGCGGGTGGCGTAGATTAGCATGGTGCCGTTTGGCGCAACAGTGGGAGACTCATCAAGACTTGTTTCCGAGAGAATCTTTACACTTCCGCGCTGCAAGTCCTGTGCCGCCACTTTGAAGTTGGTAAAGCCCTGTTGGCGATGAATCATCACCAGGGTTTTCTCGTCTGCCGAAAGTTTAGGGTTGGCGTTGTAGTTACCCACGAAGGTTACGCGCTCGGCCCCCCCCCCACTGACCGACTGTTTATAGATCTGCGGTTTGCCGCCCCGGTCGGAGGTGAAGTAAATGGTGTTGCCGTCTTTACCCCAGAACGGCTCGGTGTTGATACCAGGGCCGGCGGTTACGCGGCTGATCTGGCGCGAGGCCATGTTCATCACGTAGATGTCCGGGTTGCCGTCCTTGGACAGCACGAAGGCCAGGCGCGAACCGTCAGGCGACCAGGCTGGCGCGCCGTTCAGGCCCTCGAAGTTGGTCACCTGTTCGCGGCGGCCGGTATCGATGTTCTGCACGAAGATGCGCGGGCGCTTCTGTTCGAACGATACGTAGGCAATACGCTTGCCATCCGGTGCGAACCGCGGCGACAGGATAGGCTCGCGCGATTGCAGCAGGGTGACCGCACGTGCACCGTCGTAGTCCGAACGCTGCAGGGTGTAGCGGGTATTGTTGGTGGAGAAGCGCTCGGCAGTCACGTACAGCATGCGGGTCGAGAACGCACCCTTGATGCCGGTGAGCTTCTCGAACGACTGGTCTGCAATGTAGTGCGCCATGTCGCGCAACTGGTCGGTGCTGCCCGCCACGCTACCGGTCAGCACTTGCTGCTCGGTGGCGACGTTGAACAGCGCGTACTGAACCTGCAGGCGACCACCCGACGGCACGATGCTACCGACCATCACGTACTGGGCGCCCAGGGCTTTCCAGTCACGGAAGATCACTTCGCTGGCCTGCGACGGCTGGCTGATCATGTTCTGCCGCGGAATCGGTGAATAGTAGCCAGAGTTGCGCAGGTCGTTGCCGATGATGTCGGCAATGTCTTCAGGCAACACGCTACCGCCCTGCATACCGAACGGTACTACCGCGATGGGCGTGGCCCGGTCGCTGCCGCTGGTGACCAGGATGTTCTTTTCCTCTGCCACCGCCAAGCCTGCCACGCAGCAGAGCAAGACCAGCAGTCCTCTCAGACGTTTAATCACAACGCTAGATCCTCAGGTGTAAATGTCATCTTGAACGAACGATAACGGTTGAAATCGCTCGGCTTCATACCCTGCATCTCGGTCAAACGACCAATGTTCTTGACCGCAGCCACCGCCGAACTGTCGAACGGGCCGTCACCACTGGAACGGACCACGCTGACACTGGTAACGGTACCGTCCGGCAACATGCTTACCTGCAGGGTCACCGTCATGCCCTTGCGCGCGGAAGGCGGACGCGCCCAACCCTCGGCCGCGCGCATGCGGATCAGGTCGTCGAAATCGCCGGCCACCTGGTCACCTTGCTCGTCAGCCAGGGCCTGCTGCCGCTCGGTGGTATCGGACAACAGCTCGGCCAGGGCCTGGGCTTTCTTGTCTTCTGCCGCCTTGCGAGCCGCTTCCTGTGCCTTTTTCTTCTGGGCGTCTGCAGCGGCCTTCTTCTTGGCCTCTTCAGCTGCCTTCTTCTTCGCGTCCTCGGCCGCCGCTTTCTTTTTGGCGTCCTCGGCTGCTTTCTTCTTGGCCTCTTCGGCTGCCTTTTTCTTGGCGTCCTCGGCGGCTTGTTTCTTCGCCTCTTCAGCGGCCGCTTTCTTGGCCTCTTCTTCGGCTTTTTTCTTCGCTTCGTCCTCGGCCTTCTTCTTGGCGATATCAGCCTGCTGCTTCTCGGCGGCTTTCTTCGCCTCGTCGGCCTTCTTGGCTTCGGCGGCTTGCTTGGCCTTGGCGGCTTCCGCGGCCTTGGCCGCGTCCTCGGCTTTTTTCGCCTCGGCGGCTTCGCGAGCCTCTTCGGCCTTTTGAGCGGCGTCGGCTTTCTTTTGTTCCGCAGCCTTGATGGCCTCCTGCTCGACCTTCTTCTGCTCAAGCTGCTCGACTTCAGTCTGGCGCGACGCGGTTTTCTTCGCTTCCCCGGCAATCTTCTGGTTGGTCTGGGTGGTCGCCTGGCTCTTGGACTTGAGCTGGTACAGGGTAGCCTGGACGATTGGCTTGGAAGGCGGCAGCTCAGGCGTCATGGCAAAACTGACGAACAGCAAGCCGAACACCAGCACATGCAGACCGATGGCCCAGACACTGGGCCAGAAGTAGCTTTCCGAGGCGGATGGCTCTCGCTGTTGCATCAGGGCGCCTCGGTAATCAGGCCAACGTTACCGACACCGGCCTTCTGCAACCCGCCCATGGCACCCATGACCGCGCCATAGTCGACCGCCTTGTCACCCCGAATGAATACCTGGGTCTGCTTGCCCTGGTCACGGCCGGCGGCAATGATCTTGGTCACGGCATCGGTCATGGCCGGCAGGGTCATGGCCTTGTCCATCTGCTTGTCGGTATCGACTTCGCTGCCGAGGTTCCAGTAATAGGTCTTGTCGGCCTTGATGGAGATGGTGAGGATCTGGACGTTGTTGTCCTGCGGCAAGGCTTCGCTGGAAACCTTGGGCAGGTCTACCTTCACGCCCTGGTTGAGCATGGGCGCCGTCACCATGAAGATGACCAGCAGCACCAGCATCACATCGATGTAGGGCACCACGTTCATCTCGGCGACGGGCTTGCGTTTGTGGCGAACTCGGGCCATGGGCTTCTACCTGATTACTCTTCGCTGGTGTGCACTTTACGGTGCAGGATCGCCTGGAACTCGTCGGCGAAGGTGTAGTAACGGCCGATCAGCACTTCGCTGCGCGCGGCAAAACGGTTGTAGGCAATGACCGCCGGAATGGCCGCGAACAGGCCGATGGCCGTAGCCACCAGGGCTTCGGCGATACCCGGGGCAACGGTGGCCAGGGTCGCTTGCTGGGCGCTGGCCAGGCCGCGGAAGGAGTTCATGATGCCCCATACGGTACCGAACAGGCCGATGTACGGGCTGGTGGAACCGACGGTGGCCAGGAACGGCAGGCTCTGCTCGAGCTTTTCTTCTTCGCGCGAGATGGCCACGCGCATGGCACGGCCCACGCCTTCCATGACCGCATCCGGGTCTACACCCGGCTGCTGGCGCAGGCGCGAGAACTCTTTGAAGCCAGCACGGAATACTTGCTCCACGCCTGAATCCGGGTCTGGGTTGCTGCCTGCCTGACGGTACAGCTTGGACAGGTCGATGCCCGACCAGAAGCGCTCTTCGAAGGCATCCAGCGCACGACGACCGGCGCGCAGCATGGCGCTGCGCTGGAAGATCATGATCCATGAGGTGACCGAGGCGGCCACCAGGGTCAGCATTACCAGCTGAACCACCACGCTGGCATTGCTGACCAGACTCCACATGGAGGTATGGTCGACGACGTTAGCTTCCACGCTTATTCTCCTGCGTTCGATTGATTACCCGAGCCGTCCGCCGCAAAAGCGTCGCGCAGCTGGGGGGGTATGGCTCGGGGTTTGAAAGTGTCAGCACGCACTGCGGCCACCAGGAACTGCCCCTCGCAGAGCAGCGTTTCATCGTTTTCGCGCCAAACCTGCTGGACGAAACGCAGGCTGGCGCGATTGAGTTCAAGTACTTGCGCGGTGACCCGCAGTTGGTCGTCCAGCCGCGCCGGCGCGTGGTAGCGCGCTTCGCTGGAATGGACCACGAACAGCAGATTGTCTTCGGCCAGTTGCGACTGGGAGAACCCCAGGTGCCGCAGGCGTTCGGTGCGCGCGCGCTCCATGAATTTCAGGTAGTTGACGTAATACACCACGCCACCGGCATCGGTATCCTCGTAATAGACGCGACAACGGTGTACGAACGGTTCCAGGCCATTTTGCGCGCGCATACTCTAGTGCTTACTCCTCGGCTTGCCAATCCGCTGTGGCAACTGTTTTTTCGTCATTAATGTCTTATTGCCAGCAACCATTCGGCGTGCCTGCGGTAGGACCACGAAAAGTCGGTTTCGATCTGTCATTCATCGCCCGGTTCCGAATAATCTGCGCCCTCCCCCAGGCGCCCTGGAATATTCAGACCGAAGTGCAGGTAGGCATGCCGTGTGACGACGCGGCCACGCGGCGTGCGCATGATGTAACCCTGTTGAATCAGGTAGGGCTCGAGTACGTCTTCGATGGTATGGCGCTCTTCGCTGATGGCCGCCGCCAGGTTGTCGACGCCCACCGGGCCGCCATCGAACTTCTCGATCATGGTCAGCAACAGGCGACGGTCGGAATGATCAAAACCGCGCTCGTCGACGTCCAGCAGGTTCAACGCCATGTCAGCCACGGCCTTGGTGATTTGGCCCTTGCCGCGCACCTCGGCGTAGTCACGCACGCGGCGCAGCAGGCGGTTGGCGATTCGTGGCGTGCCACGGGCGCGGCGGGCAATTTCGTAGGCACCCAGGTCCTCGATGGCCAGGCCAAGAATATTGGCCGAGCGGCTGACGATGGTGGCCAGGTCCTTGTCGCTATAGAACTCCAGGCGCTGGACGATGCCGAAGCGGTCACGCAACGGGTTGGTGAGCATCCCGGCACGGGTAGTTGCACCGACGAGGGTGAACGGCGGCAGGTCGAGCTTGATCGAACGGGCCGCTGGCCCTTCGCCGATCATGATGTCGAGCTGGAAGTCTTCCATGGCCGGGTACAGCACCTCTTCGACAACCGGCGACAACCGGTGGATCTCGTCGATGAACAGCACGTCGTGCGGTTCGAGGTTGGTCAGCATGGCCGCCAGATCACCCGGGCGCTCCAGAATCGGCCCAGAGGTGCTCTTCACCGAAACGCCCATTTCATGGGCGATGATGTTGGCCAGGGTGGTCTTGCCCAAGCCTGGGGGGCCGAAGATCAGCGTGTGGTCGAGCGACTCGCTGCGCCCGCGAGCAGCCTGGATGAACAACGACATCTGCTCGCGCACCACCGGCTGACCGATGTACTCGCTCAGGCTCAGCGGCCGGATCGCACGGTCCTGGACTTCTTCACGGTCGCGGCCACTGGCGGCGATCAGGCGGTCGGCTTCGATCACTTGGCAATCATCCCTTTCAGGCTGCGGCGGATCAGTTCTTCACTGCTCAAGCCGGCCTTGTCCTTGATTGCGGCAATCGCCTTGCTGGCTTCCTGCGGCTTGTAGCCCAGCGAGACCAGGGCACTGACTGCATCGGCCTCGGCGCTTGATGCGCTGGCGGCCGGCAACGGCCCATCCGACACCAGGGTAAACATGGCCGGCGAGGTTTCCCAGGCCTTGAAGCGGTCCTTGAGTTCGACCAGCAGGCGTTCGGCGGTTTTCTTGCCGACCCCCGGCACGCGTACCAGGGCCGAAGTATCCTGGGCCTGCACGCAACGTACCAGCTCGTCGACCTCCAGCCCGGACATCAACGCCAGGGCCAGCTTGGGCCCTACGCCGTTCAGGCGGATCAACTCGCGGAACAGCTCGCGCTCGCGCTTTTCGGCAAAACCATAGAGCAGGTGGGCGTCTTCGCGCACCACCAGATGGGTATGCACAGTGACGGTTTCGCCCACTTTGGGCAGACGGTACAGCGTGGTCATGGGCACTTCGAGCTCGTAGCCCACGCCATTGACGTCGATAATCAGGTGCGGCGGCTGTTTTTCCGCCAGGGTGCCGCGCAAACGTCCAATCACGTTCCGATCCTTCCTCTCGGGGAGCCGGTCAACGACCGCTCAACCCTATCAGCAAATGCGGCGGGTGAATGCTTCACCCGGACAAATTTTGTATCTGCGCATGAAGCGCTCAAAGACGCAAGCGCCCGCCGCGTCGCCGTGCGGTGGCCAGGCCATGGGGCACCAGGCTGGAGCGGGTATGGGCATGGCACAGGGCAATGGCCAGCGCATCGGAGGCATCGATCTGCGGCTTTTGCGTCAGTTTCAGCAGGTGCATGACCATCATCATCACCTGTTCCTTATTGGCCCCACCGGTGCCGGCTACGGCTTGCTTGACCTGAGTGGCGCTGTATTCAGCGATTTCCAGGCCGGCTTCGGCAGCGGCAACGATAGCGGCGCCGCGCGCCTGGCCGAGCTTCAGCGCCGAGTCGGCGTTGCGGGCCATGAACACCCGCTCGATGCCCATGGTTACCGGGCCGTGCTGGGTGATGATTTCACTGACACCACGAAAAACGATCTGCAGCCGCTCGTGCAGCTCGCCGCTGCCGGTGCGGATACAACCCGACGCCACGTACTGGCAACCACGGGCGGTCTGGCGGACGACGCCGTAGCCGGTGATTCGCGAGCCGGGGTCGATACCTAGAATCAGAGTCATAGTGCCTGTCGTAAAAAACTAAGGTTGCAAGACCATAGGGGCCGCTGCGCGGCCCATCGCCGGCAAGCCAGCCCCCACAGGTACAGCACAAGCTTCAAGAAAAGCGCGGTACCTGTGGGAGCTGGCTTGCCGGCGATGGGCTGCACAGCAGCCCCAATAGCAGCCTTGACTCGGCGAGTCTGCAGACCTTAGCCGAGGTTTTCCATGATCTCGTCGGAAATCTGGGCGTTGGAGTAGACGTTCTGCACGTCATCCAGGTCTTCGAGCATGTCGATCAGCTTGAGCACCTTCTCGGCACCCTCGTGGTCAAGTTCGGCACTGGTGGTCGGCTGCATGACGATTTCCGCGTCAGCGGCCTTGAAGCCGGCCTCTTCGAGGGCGTTACGCACGGCATAGAAACTGTTGAACGAGGTGAATACCTCGAACGAACCGTCCTCGTTGGCTACAACGTCGTCGGCATCGGCCTCCATCGCCGCTTCCATCAACGCGTCTTCGTCCACGCCCGGCGCAAAGCTGAGCTGCCCCTTGCGCTCGAACAGGTAGGCCACCGAGCCATCGGTACCGAGGTTGCCGCCACACTTGGTAAAGGCATGGCGCACGGCGGCGGCGGTCCGGTTGCGGTTGTCGGTCATGGCTTCGACCATGATCGCCACGCCACCCGGGCCGTAACCTTCGTAGCTGAGCTCTTCGACGTTGTCGCTTTCGTTGGTGCCCGCACCACGGGCCACGGCGCGGTCGATGATGTCGCGGCTCATGTTGGCGCCCAGGGCCTTGTCCAGCGCCAGGCGCAGGCGCGGGTTGGATGCCGGGTCAGGGCCGCCCTGCTTGGCAGCGACCGTCAGTTCGCGGATCCACTTGGTGAAGACCTTGCCTCTCTTGGCATCCTGGCGCTCTTTGCGGTGCTTGATGTTCGCCCACTTGGAATGACCAGCCATAACGACTCCGTTTTCCTTGAATCACAAACAGCCCCGCCCCATGACGGGGCGGGACGGGAAAATGCCTGCGCCGAAACGCAAAGGCGCATCCATGTGGATGCGCCCGGGACTGCTTATTCGACCTTGGTCTGTTCACGCAGTCGGATGTGCAGCTCGCGCAGGGCCTTGGCGTCGACCAGGCCAGGGGCCTGGGTCATGACACACGCGGCGCTCTGGGTTTTCGGGAAGGCAATCACTTCACGAATCGACTGGGCGCCAGTCATCAGCATGACCAGGCGGTCCAGGCCGAAGGCCAGGCCACCGTGAGGCGGTGCACCGAACTTCAGGGCGTCGAGCAGGAAGCCGAATTTCTCTTCCTGTTCTTCGGCTTCGATACCCAGCAGGCGGAACACGGCCTGCTGCATCTCTTTGCGATGGATACGGATCGAACCGCCACCCAGCTCGGTACCGTTCAGCACCATGTCGTAGGCACGCGACAGCGCGGTAGCCGGGCTGGCCTCGAGCTCCTGCGGGGTGCACTTCGGCGCGGTGAACGGGTGGTGCAGCGCGGTGAAGCTGCCGTCTTCGTTCTCTTCGAACATCGGGAAGTCGACGACCCACATCGGTGCCCACTCGCAGGTCAGCAGCTCGAAGTCGTGGCCCAGGCGGATACGCAGCGCGCCCAGCGCTTCGCTGACCACCTTGAACTTGTCGGCACCGAAGAACACGATGTCGCCGTCTACGGCGCCAACGCGGTCGAGGATGGTGTTGAGGTTGGCCTCGGGGATGTTCTTGACGATCGGCGACTGCAGGCCTTCGACACCCTTGGCGCGCTCGTTGACCTTGATGTAGGCCAGGCCCTTGGCACCGTAGATGCCGACGAACTTGGTGTACTCGTCGATCTTGCTGCGCGGCATGCTGGCGCCGCCTGGCAGGCGCAGGGCGGTTACACGGCACTTCGGATCGTTGGCCGGGCCGGCGAACACCTTGAAGTCGACATCCTTGAGCTGGTCGGCAACGTCAACCAGTTCCAGCGGATTACGCAGGTCTGGCTTGTCGGAACCGTAGCGGCGCATGGCTTCTTCGAAGGTCATGTGCGGGAATTCGCCGAATTCCAGGTCGAGCACTTCCTTGAACAGCTTGCGGATCATGCTTTCGGTCAGGCCCATGATCTCGTTTTCATCGAGGAAGCTGGTCTCGATGTCGATCTGGGTGAATTCCGGCTGGCGGTCGGCACGCAGGTCTTCGTCACGGAAGCACTTGGCGATCTGGTAGTAACGGTCGAAGCCGGCCACCATCAGCAACTGCTTGAACAGCTGTGGCGACTGCGGCAGGGCGAAGAAGCTACCGGCGTGGGTACGGCTAGGCACCAGGTAGTCGCGCGCGCCTTCCGGGGTTGCACGGGTGAGGATTGGGGTTTCGACGTCGAGGAAGCCATTTTCGTCAAGGAAGCGACGGATGCTGCTGGTGATGCGCGAGCGCAGGCGCAGCTTGTCGGCCATTTCCGGGCGACGCAGGTCGATGAAGCGGTAGCGCAGGCGGGTTTCTTCGCCGACGTCGGAGTACTCGTTCAGCGGGAACGGTGGCGTTTCTGCTTCGTTGAGCACGGTCAGCTGGTAGCCGAGGATTTCGATGGCACCGGACGCCATGTTGGCATTCACTGCACCCTCAGGGCGCTTGCGAACCTTACCGGTCAGCTGCACGACGTATTCGCTGCGCACGCGGTCGGCAGCGGCGAAAGTTTCGGCGCGATCCGGGTCGAACACGACCTGGGCCATGCCTTCGCGGTCACGGATGTCGAGGAAGATCACCCCGCCGTGGTCGCGGCGCCGATGGACCCAGCCGCAAAGGGTGACTTCCTGGCCGTCCAGGCTCTCGTTCAGTTGGCCGCAATAATGGCTGCGCATCATGATGGTGGTTTCGCTTCTCGTGATTCGTGTATTCGGTGGAGGCCTTGGCCGCCCGGAGGGCTAATACTGCAAGACCCGGTCACAGCATTCAACTCAGTCGGCCTTGTCGCCGCCTGCCAGATTCTTTTTCGCCCCGGTCTTGAAGTCGGTTTCGTACCAACCAGTACCGCTCAGGCGGAAGCCTGGGACCGACAGCAGCTTCTTCAGCGCTGGCGCCTGGCAGGCCGGGCAATCGGTCAGCGGCGCGGCGCTGACCTTCTGCAGCACTTCCATACGGTGCTCGCAGGATGCACATTGATAGTCATACAGGGGCATGGGTGTCTCTCGTCAACCAAAACGCTGGCTGCGGGGGCAGCAAAAAGCGGGATTATATATGGTTAGCAAGCACTGCGCAGCCCGCCAGGCGATCAGCGCGCACTTGGCGGGTTCTGCAGCCACGCCACGCAGATGACCCGGATCAGGCCGCTGAAGTTGCGCACGCCACCCTGGCGCAGGTGGATCTCGCGGTCAACGTAGGACAGCACCGCACTGACCGAGCAACGGTTGGCGGCGGCAATGCGCTCGAGGATCTGCCAGTAGACGGCCTCCAGGCGCAGGCACGTGGAAAAGCCGTTGAGGCGCACGGAGCGCGACACCGGCTGGATCTGCAACATGTCGAAATCCGCCTTGAACGGATCGATGCACGGTTTCCCCGGCCAACGCCCCTGGCCATTTACACGCTTGCTCGCTTGCATCATGCGCCACACTTCCTCGTCACAGGTACCAGGTGGCCTATGAAGCGCTGATGGGCGCGGTTAAAGCAGCGGCAAAGTGTTCCTGCACAAACACTGATTGTCATGCACGACGCGGCCCATGTGGGAGCGGGCGAGCCCGCGAACACCGGCGTAGCCGGTGCCAGCCACCGCGCTGGATTCTTCGCGGGCACGCCCGCTCCCACAGGGTCCGCATCGTGCTTATGAATCGAGTTCTCTGCGCGACAGCGCAGCCCGTAGGGCTGTGTTATCTCCCACAGGGTTATGTGACAGCCTGGGTAATTATTTGCCGTCGAGCAAAACCCGCAGCATCCACGCGGTCTTCTCGTGCACCTGCATGCGCTGGGTCAGCAGGTCGGCTGTCGGCTCGTCACTGACCTTGTCGACTACCGGGAAAATACTGCGCGCCGTGCGCACCACAGCCTCCTGCCCTTGCACCAACTGGCGGATCATCTCTTCCGCAGCGGGTACCCCTTCCTCCTCCTTGATGGACGAGTGCCGGGCATAGAATGCGTACGACCCCGGCGCCGGGAAGCCCAGGGCCCGGATGCGCTCGGCGATGGAATCCACCGCCAGCGCCAATTCGTTGTACTGCTCTTCGAACATCAGGTGCAGGGTGCGGAACGACGGCCCTGTGACGTTCCAGTGAAAGTTATGGGTTTTCAGATACAGCACGTAGGTATCCGACAACAAGCGGGACAGCCCATCAACGATGGATTTGCGATCTTCTTCACTGATACCGATATCGATTGCCATGAAGTTCCCCTTTGCATAAGGCTTTAGACTCAAGCGGGCGACGACCACTGTAGCAATACTTGGCGCCTGTCGCATGTGACATGGCGCAACACATCGCCCGCCGGGCGGCCTGCGGTTTGAGTAGCCTGCGGCTTTACTGTTAAATAGGCAGCGTGCCACCCGTGCGGACTGTTATTGCCGGGTGCATAGGCTGGCCTGCCACGTGTTTGCGCTCTACACCTCATGCGCACCGTGCTGCCCGCTCTTCCTGTGATCGGCCTTATCAACTGTGAGCCAACCCCATGTTCAAGATCGTCCATCTGGTGACGGGCGTGGCAGCTTTGCTGCTATCGCTCATACCCAGCCTGAAAACCGAAGCAACCCCCTTCCTCCTGCAACCCGACGCGGTCTACCTGGCACTGCTTGGCCTGCTCAACCTGGTCCTGGCGCCAGTCGTGCCCCTGTATTACCGAGGCGCGCGCCAGCAACTGCAGCACCTGGCCTGCGCCTTGCTGGTAGTTGCCGTGGTGCTACAGACCCTGACGCTGCTGGCCCGCCCGGAAATGGGCAACCTGGCAGCACTGGTCTGCGCCACGCTGGCCGTCGCCCTGCACCTGGCCGTGGGCTTTGCGCGCAGCCCGCGCAAGCCACGCAACAGCCAGCACACCGCCCCAGATACCGTTAACCGCGATACCGGCACCGTGAAGTGGTTCAATACGTCCAAAGGCTTTGGCTTCATTTCCCGTGATTCGGGTGATGATATCTTCGTGCACTTTCGCGCCATTCGCGGGGAGGGTCACCGCATCCTCGTCGAAGGCCAGCGCGTGGAATTCTCGGTGATGCACCGCGACAAAGGCCTGCAGGCCGAGGATGTGGTGGCCGTGACCCGCCGCTGATACCGCCAGCCCCAGCACGAATGCCCCCACAGGCCTGACTACCGCCCTGTGGGGGCCCCTGCACCCGATCAGAACAGTGATCAGCGCATCAATAATGCGGCGGCGGCGCCTCGTCCCCTTCGCTACCGAATTGCCCCACCATCTCTTCATGACGCTTTATCAGCTCGGTCACCTGCAGCTGCAGGCGCTCGATCACCTTCGCCTGCTCTACCACCACATCATTCAATGCCTGGAGGGTGTCATCCTGGAACGCCTGGCGGGTTTCCAGTTCGATCATGCGCATTTCCAGTGACATGTCAGGCCTCCTGATAACCGGCCAGCCCCAGGTCGCGCACACGCTGGCGTACCGCCTGCAGTTGGGCATCGGTATAGGCCACTGGCGGGCACTTGCCCCAGACCGGGGCGGGCCA
Source organism: Pseudomonas sp. PARCl1 (assembly GCF_947311875.1). Lineage (NCBI taxonomy): Bacteria > Pseudomonadati > Pseudomonadota > Gammaproteobacteria > Pseudomonadales > Pseudomonadaceae > Pseudomonas > Pseudomonas sp. PARCl1. Next base: position 6,651 of record NZ_CAMZMX010000062.1, on the reverse strand, counting down.
GGCAGCGTCGTCACGGCGGCGCACGATCACGTGCATGTGCAACTGGCTTACCACATTGCCCAAGGTTGCCACGTTCATCTTGTCGGCGCCGTAGCTGGCCTTCAACGCTTCTGCCAACAGGGTGGTCTCCTGCCACAGTTGCTGCTGCTCGTGCACATCCAAATCGAACAACTCACTCACCTCAGCACGCTTGGGCACCAGGATGAACCACGGGTAATTGGCATCCTTGCTCAGCAGCAGCTGGCACAGCGCAAGCTCCCCCAGCACCAGGGAATCCTGCTGCAGACGCGAATCGAGGACGAACACGGCATATCTCCTTAAGACAAAACGACCCGCATGGCGCGGAAAACATGGGTGGCAAGAATACCCTGCACAATCCCGGTAACACAGCGCTACTTTTCGCACCAAAATGAGGCCATCTACCCACCCCTCCCGCACCTGCCACCCCAAAAACGACTCTGGATGAACAAATGGCGGTAACACATTGACTTTTATGAGCGCGCTTTAAATTTTAATGATTCTCGAACTCAACAATACCTAAACGGCGCTCGACCCCGTGTTTACGGCACTTTCCGACCCTCGGTAGGGGGTTTTGTGAAAATTTCATGAACTGTTGCGAATTTTGAGCACGCTTGTTGCATTCCTTTCACGCCAAGTCGGCACGGCATCTGCAATGGCAGGTGTACGCGACAAATAACAACAGCGGCATTGGTTACCAGGGAGTTTCTTCAGCTGGCGTCGGTAGTTACCGATTCATGGCGGCTAAAGAAGCAGCGCTGGGGTTATACGGCCCTAAATTGGGGCGTGATTTGCGACATGGAAATACCTGAGCGCGACATGGTGGAAAAGTTCCGTAAAGAGTCTCTATCGCCATATCGCCAAGAACAGTCAGCGTGCTATACATTTTCGCCGACATTACAAGAAAGAGCTGCTCCATATAACTAAAACACTTGGACGCAGCGGTACTCTTCCTAAAAACCAAAGGAGCAAATCACGATGCGCGTGATGAAGTGGAGCATGATCGCCCTGGCCGTTACGGCAGGGACCTCGCAGTTGGCAATGGCCTCCGCACAAGATGAGTCCAAAGGTTTCATCGAAGACAGCAAGCTGAACGTCAAGACCCGCATGCTGTATTTCAGCCGTGACTTCCGCAACAACGCGCCTGGCAGCCAGAGCCGCGTGGAAGAAACCGGCCTTGGCTTCCTGGGCACCTTCGAATCCGGCTTCACCCAAGGCACCGTAGGCTTCGGCGTCGACGCCATCGGCATGCTCGGCCTGAAGCTGGACAGCGGCCGCGGCCGCGCCGGCACCGGCCTGTTCCCGACTGGCTCGGACGGTCGCTCGCAGGATGACTACTCGGAAGCGGGCGGCGCTGTGAAAATGCGCATCTCCAACACCGTACTGAAGTGGGGCGACCAGTTCACCGCACTGCCAGTATTCGCAACCGACGACAGCCGCTTGCTGCCAGAAGTTGCCGAAGGTGGTCTGATCACCAGCAACGAAATTGCCGGCCTCACCCTGCACGCCGGTCACTTCACCGCACTGAACGCCCAGGCTCAGACCTACCACGACAGCCTGCGGCTGACCGAGGCCAATGTCTTTGGTGGCACCTACGCCCTCTCCGACAACCTCAGCACCAGCGTTTACTACTCGCGCGTCGAAGACCACTTCCGCAAGTGGTACGGCAATATCAACTGGGCGCTGCCGATCAGCGACAAGCAAGGCCTGGTGTTCGACTTCAACATCTATGACACCAAGTCCATCGGCAACAACCTGACCGGTGCATTCGTCAGCAAGTCCGACGGCAGCAACGAACTGGACAACATCGCAGCCAGCCTCTCGGCCGCGTACAACGTCGGCGCCCACACCTTCACCCTGGCCTACCAGAAGGTCACCGGTGACGGCGACTACGCCTACGGTGTAGACGGTGGCGGCACGGTCTTCCTGGCCAACTCCGTGGCCCGTTCCGACTTCAACGCCGAAGACGAAAAATCCTGGCAGGCTCGCTACGACCTGAACTTCGCTGAGTTCGGCGTACCCGGCCTGAGCTTCATGACCCGCTATGTACGTGGTACCGGTGCAACCACCCGCACCACCGACAGCGGCAAGGAATGGGAACGCGACATCGACGTCAAGTACGTGATGCAGAGCGGCCCGGCCAAAGACCTGAGCTTCCGCGTCCGTCAAGCCACCTACCGTTCGGCCGATGGCGTTTACTACGGTTCGCCTTCGATCGACGAACTGCGCCTGATCGTGGAGTACCCGCTGAGCATCCTGTAAGCCTGGCTTGCAGTGCCCCGCACCTGAAAAGCCCGGCGACCTCGCCGGGCTTTTTCTTGGCTGACAAGCGTCACGCCCTGGGGCATCCTGTACGCCTTCGTTTCACCCCCGTACAATGCGGGGCTATTTCAACGTCTTAGGCAATCGACACGGCTAACCATGCGCACCAGTCAATATTTGCTCGCCACCCAGAAAGAAACCCCTGCCGATGCAGTGGTCATCAGCCATCAGCTCATGCTGCGTGCCGGCATGATCCGCAAACTGGCCTCCGGCCTGTACACCTGGCTGCCGATGGGCCTGCGGGTAATGCGTAAGGTCGAGGCCGTGGTACGTGAGGAAATGAACGCCGCCGGTGCCCTCGAAGTGCTGATGCCAAGCATCCAGCCCGCCGAGCTGTGGCAGGAGTCCGGCCGCTGGGAACAATACGGCCCGGAACTGCTGCGCCTCAAAGACCGCCATCAGCGTGACTTCTGTGTCGGCCCAACCCACGAAGAAGTGATCACCGACCTGGCCCGTAACGAGCTGTCCAGCTATAAACAGCTGCCGCTCAACATGTACCAGATCCAGACCAAATTCCGCGATGAAATCCGCCCGCGCTTCGGCTTGATGCGTGGCCGCGAGTTCATCATGAAAGACGCCTACTCGTTCCATGCCGACCAGGCTTCCTTGCAGGAAACCTATGACCGCATGCACCAGGCCTACAGCAACATATTCACGCGCCTGGGCCTGGACTTCCGCCCTGTGCAGGCCGACACCGGCTCGATCGGCGGCAGCTACTCGCATGAATTCCACGTACTGGCCGAGTCTGGCGAAGACGACGTGATCTTCAGCGACAGCTCCGACTACGCCGCCAACATCGAAAAGGCCGAGGCCATCCCACGGGAAACCGTGCGCCCTGCGCCTACTGAAGAGCTGCGCCTGGTCGATACGCCAAACGCCAAGACCATTGCCCAGCTGGTGGAAAACTTCGGCCTGCCGATCGAGAAAACCGTCAAGACCCTGATAGTGCGCGGCGCCGAAGAGGGCAAGCTGGTGGCCCTGATCGTTCGTGGCGACCACGAGCTGAACGAAATCAAGGCCACCAAGCTGGAGCAGGTTGCCGACCCGCTGGTAATGGCCACCGAAGCCGAACTGCGCGAGGCGATCGGTGCCGGCGCCGGCTCGCTGGGCCCACTGAACCTGCCGCTGGAATGCATCATCGACCGCTCGGTGGCGCTGATGAGCGACTTCGGTATTGGTGCCAACATCGATGACAAGCACTATTTCGGCGTGAACTGGGAGCGCGACCTGCCAGTGCCACAGGTAGCCGACCTGCGCAATGTGGTTGAAGGCGACCCGAGCCCGGACGGCCAAGGCACCCTGATCATCAAGCGTGGCATCGAAGTCGGGCATATCTTCCAGCTGGGCACCAAGTACAGCGAGGCGCTGAAGTGCCAGGTGCTGGGCGAGAACGGCAAGCCGGTCGTGCTGTCGATGGGTTGCTACGGCATCGGTGTATCGCGCGTGGTGGCAGCCGCCATCGAGCAGAGCTACGACGACAAAGGCATCATCTGGAACGACGCCCTGGCCCCGTTCCAGATCGCCCTGGTACCGCTGCGCTACGAAACCGAAGCGGTTCGCGAGGCAACCGACAAGCTGTACGCCGAACTGACCGCCGCCGGCTTTGAAGTACTGCTGGACGACCGTGACAAGAAGACCAGCCCCGGCATCAAGTTCGCCGACATGGAGCTGATCGGCATCCCGCACCGCATCGTGGTCAGCGATCGCGGCCTGGCCGAAGGCAACCTGGAGTACAAGCACCGCACCGAGCAGGACGCCCAGCCGTTGCCGCTCAATGAAGTGCTGACCTTCCTGCAGGCCCGCGTTCGCCGCTGATAACCAATGCACGAGTAATCATGTTCAAGCGAAGTACCTTTACCCGGGGGGGCGCTGCACTGTGCGGCGCCCTGCTCGTCAGCGGCTGCGCCAACCAGATGTCCCAGCGCAGCGACCATGAGGAGCGCGTGGAGCGCAAGCTGCTCGCCCACACCCTGCAGATCGATGTCGGCGAGCCGAAGGTGATGGAACTGCCGCAACGGCGTGTGCGCGTGCATGAGCAAAAGCGTTTCGAAGTGACCGAGTTCGAAGTCACCCGCCGCTATGATCGCTACACGCCTTACCAGCCCTGGCGGGAGATCTACGAGATCCCGCTGGGTGCGGTGGCCGTTGTGGCGGGGGTTGGCGCCAACGTGGTCAATGTCTTCGCTTTGGGCAACCTGCCGCAAAGCATGACCCACGACTGGCTCAGCTATGGAGTGGACGGCCTCAACCCGTTCATGAACGTAGCGTCCAATGGCCGCGCCCAGCAGAACCTCGCCGGGATCAGCGAAGTGCAGAAAAGCCAGCGTGAAGAATCCACCAGCATGCCGTGGAGCGAACGCTTGGTCGAGGTCAAGGCTGGCAAAATGACTCACGAGCTGACCACCGACCGTAGCGGCGTACTGCGCCTGAACCTGCTGGACAGCCCGTTTTCGGAGCAGAACCTCAACCACGTCGGCACCCTGCACCTGCAAGTGCTCGACGAGGACAACGGGGTCCGTGGCGACGCCAGCCTGCTGGTCAGCGCCACCCTGCGCAACAAGCTGCATGAGGCCCATGAGCTGATCTTCGATGACCTCGAAGATGACGATGTCAGCCAGTGGGTACACCGGGTCAAGCGCCTGTCCGAGCTGGGCCTTGAAGAAGAAGCCAGCGAAATGGAACAGAGCCTGATCGAGCTGACCCGCAACGACCCGGAGCTGCAGCAGGAGTTTCTGCAGTCGCTGACCAAGGCTACCGGGCGATTGGTGGCTGACCCGGGGGCGCAATAACCCGGCCTCTATCGCGATTACCCTGTAGGAGCGGCCTTGCGTCGCGATTACCCTGTAGGAGCGGCCTTGCGTCGCGATGGGCTGCGCAGCAGCCCCAGGCATTCGGCCTTGCTGCTTGAATTGCCGGGGCTGCTGCGCCGACCACCGCGGCGCAAGGCCGCTTCTTTATATAGGCGCAAACAGCTCCAGCTGTTCATGCGCCCCGCGCAGATCGCGCAACCTTACCCCTACCCCCAACAAACGCACCGGCTTGCCACCGCGGGCGAACGCCTGTCCCAGCAATTGCCGGTAACTTTCCAGGTCCCTGCCCGCCCCGGCCTGTTCCAGCGTGGTTTGGCTGAAGTCATGGAACTTGACCTTGACGAAGGGTTTCTCTGGCCGGTAACTGCTGTCCATGCGGGCGATGCGTTCGTTCAGGCTTTCCAGCAGCTCCGGCAAACGCGCCAGGCAACTGGCCAAGTCCGGCAGGTCGGTGTCGTAGGTATTTTCCACGCTGACCGACTGGCGCCGGCTATCGTTGTGCACCGCACGCTCGTCAATACCTCGCGCCAGCCCCCACAACCGCTCACCGAAACTGCCGAACTCGCGCACCAGCGCCAGGCGCGACCAGTCACGCAGTTGCAGGCAGGTTTCGATACCCAGGCGCGTCAGTTTGTCTGCCGTGACTTTGCCCACGCCGTGCAGCCTGGCCACTGGCAAGGCCGCAACGAATGCCTCGACCTCATCGGGGGTAATCACGAACAGCCCGTTGGGCTTGCGCCAGTCGCTTGCGATCTTGGCCAGGAACTTGTTTGGCGCCACCCCCGCCGACACGGTGATATGCAGGGTACGCGCGACTCGCCGGCGAATATCCTCGGCAATACGGGTAGCGCTGCCCGAATACCATTGGCTGTCGCTGACATCCAGGTAGGCCTCGTCCAACGACAAGGGCTCGATCAGCTCGGTGTAGTCACGAAAGATGGCATGAATTTCCCGCGAGGCTTCGCGATAGGCCTCGAAACGCGGCTTGACGATCAACAAGTCCGGGCACAGTTTCAGCGCGTGGCGCGATGCCATGGCCGAGCGCACACCGTAGGCACGCGCTTCATAATTACAGGTGGCGATCACACCACGGCGCTCTGCCGAGCCGCCCACTGCCATGGGCCGCCCGGCCAGGCGCGGGTCGTCACGCATCTCGATCGCGGCATAGAAGCAATCGCAGTCAACGTGGATGATCTTGCGCAAAGACATGGATGACCGTCAGCACTGTAAATTCATACAGATAGTATCGCATAGGGCCGCCCGTTCAACAGCTGACCCGCATGCCCACGCGATAATCGGCCTGAAAGGCCCGCCGCGCCTGAGCCGCATGCAGGTGTGATGCGCTAAGGGTTTGAACAAAAAAGGTTTTTTCAAAACAATTGCTTGACACCAGCGCGCAAATCCGTAGAATTCGATCTCACAGGCGCGGGATGGAGCAGCCTGGTAGCTCGTCGGGCTCATAACCCGAAGGTCGTCGGTTCAAATCCGGCTCCCGCAACCA
>NZ_CAMZMX010000061.1:0-22076 GCF_947311875.1 Pseudomonas sp. PARCl1 | reverse complement strand
TTTGATACGGCCAAGCTTTTCAGCTCTGAACACCTCAGAAAAGCTTGACCGCCAACAGAGTATCTACGTTTGTTTCGCGCCAATTATGCCTGTGTGATTTGCGCGCGAACGCCTTGGGGCATGGCTCGATATAGCGCCGTGCGAACAAGGCGGTCGCGCGCGCCTGGCCCAGGCAATACTGGCCCGAAACAAACGTAGGAGCGAGCGCAGCTCGCGATGCGCCGCGCGGGCGGCGCTCGTTCTGTGGAGCCCCGCAGCCCTCAGCGCGCTCCAAGCAACACCCTGTAACGGCCTGGAACACGTTCCGGGCCGTTTTCATTTAAAATTCCGCATCTTGGCAACGTCAGCCAAAGGTAAACCTCTGGTAAAGGCCCTTTGCTAAAACGATGCCAGTGCTTATCGTTCACCCTCCCCAAGCCGTCATTCCGAACAAGGTTCGTTCAACCCATGCAAGCGTCCAATTCCCGTTCCCCTCGTCGCTGGCTGCTCGGCCTGCTGATCTTGCTGCTGGTGGCTGCGCTGGCCTGGTGGCTGTGGCCTGCAGCAACGCCTGGGCATAAGGACGCCAGCGGCGGGCGTGGTGGCAAAGGCATGGGCATGGGCGGCCGCCCGGGCTTCGGTGGTTCAACCGATCCGGTGCCTGTGCGCGTCGAACCCGTGACCGTGGGTGACTTCCCGCTGTATTACAAGGCGCTGGGTACAGTGACTGCGACCAACACCGTCAACGTGCGCAGCCGCGTGGCAGGCGAGCTGGTCAAAATCCACTTCAAGGAAGGCCAGCAGGTCAAGGCCGGCGACCTGCTCGCCGAAATCGACCCGCGCACCTACCGGATCGCGCTGCAGCAGGCCGAAGGCACGCTGGCACAGAACCAGGCGCAGTTGAAGAACGCCCAGGTCGACCTGGCCCGCTACAAAGGCTTGTACGCCGAAGACAGTATCGCCAAGCAGACCCTCGACACGGCCGAGGCCCAGGTGGCGCAGTTTCAGGGCCTGGTCAAGACCAACCAGGCGCAAGTCAACGATGCCCGGCTAAACCTGGAGTTCACCCAGATCCGCGCCCCGATCAACGGCCGGGTGGGCCTGCGCCAGCTCGATCTGGGGAACCTGGTAGCGGCCAACGACACCAATGCCCTGGTGGTCATCACCCAGACCGAGCCCATCAGCGTTGCCTTCACCTTGCCGGAAACCGAACTGGACACCGTGCTGCAGCGTTACCGCAGCGGCGCCAGCCTGCCGGTCGAGGCCTGGGACCGCAGTGACAGCAAGCTGCAGTCCAAGGGGGTACTGGCCAGTATCGACAACCAGATCGACACCACCACCGGCACCCTGAAATTCAAGGGCCGCTTCGAGAACAAGGACCTGGCCCTGTTCCCCAACCAGTTCGTCAACGTGCGTCTGCTGGCCGACACCCTCAAGCAGGTGGTCATGGCCCCGGCGGCAGCCATTCAGTTCGGTAACGACGGCACGTTCGCCTACGTCGTCAACGACCAGAGCACGGTCAATGTACGCAAGCTCAAGGTCGGTGCCAGTGATGGCGAGCACAGCGTCATCCTCGATGGCCTGAAGGCCGGCGACCGCCTGGTACTGGAAGGTACCGACCGCCTGCGCGAGGGCACCAAGGTCGAGGTGGTCGAAAACAGCTCGCAGGTGCCGACTACCCCAGGCCAGAAACTGCAGGGCCAGGATGCCAAAGGGTCGGCAGATGCCGGTGAGGGCCAGCCAGGGCAAGCGCAGCCTGGTGCCGCAGCAGGCAAGGCGGGCGCATGAACCTCTCGCGCCTGTTCATCCTGCGGCCGGTCGCCACCACGCTGAGCATGCTGGCCATCGTGCTGGCCGGCCTGATCGCCTACAAGCTGCTGCCGGTTTCTGCCTTGCCGCAGGTGGACTACCCGACCATCCGCGTCATGACCCTGTACCCCGGCGCCAGCCCGGAGGTCATGACCAGCGCGGTGACCGCGCCGCTGGAGCGCCAGTTCGGCCAGATGCCCGGGCTTGAGCAAATGGCCTCGACCAGCTCCGGCGGCGCATCGGTGCTCACCCTGCGTTTCAACCTGGACATGAACATGGACGTTGCCGAGCAGCAGGTACAGGCCGCGATCAACGCCGCCAGCAACCTGCTGCCCAGCGACCTGCCGGCGCCGCCGGTGTACAACAAGGTCAACCCGGCCGACACGCCGGTACTGACCTTGGCCATTTCCAGCAAGACCATGCCGCTGCCCAAGCTCAACGACCTGGTCGATACCCGGGTGGCGCAGAAGCTTGCGCAGATCAGCGGCGTGGGCATGGTGAGCATCGCCGGGGGCCAGCGCCAGGCGGTGCGGATCAAGGTCAATGTCGATGCCTTGGCGGCCAATGGCCTGAACCTTGAAGATGTCCGCACGCTGATCGGCGCGTCCAACGTCAACCAGCCCAAGGGTAACTTCGACGGGCCAACCCGCGTGTCGATGCTCGACGCCAACGACCAGCTGCGCTCCCCCGAGGAATACGCCAACCTGATCCTGGCCTATAACAACGGTGCGCCGCTGCGCCTGAAGGACGTGGCCGAAATCGTCGACGGTGCCGAGAACGAGCGCCTGGCAGCCTGGGCCAACGAAAACCATGCGGTACTGCTGAACATCCAGCGCCAGCCGGGTGCCAACGTGATCGAAGTGGTAGACCGCATCAAGGCGCTGCTGCCGTCGATCACCGACAACCTGCCTGCGGGCCTGGATGTGTCGGTGCTCACCGATCGTACCCAGACCATCCGTGCCGCGGTCAAGGATGTCCAGCACGAACTGCTGATCGCCATCGTGCTGGTGGTCATGGTCACGTTCGTCTTCCTGCGCCGGGCCAGCGCCACCCTCATTCCGTCCATCGCGGTACCGCTGTCGCTGATCGGCACCTTCGGCGTGATGTACCTGGCCGGCTTCTCGGTCAACAACCTCACGCTGATGGCGCTGACCATCGCCACCGGCTTCGTGGTCGACGACGCCATCGTCATGCTGGAGAACATTTCCCGCCATATCGAAGAGGGCGAAACGCCCATGCAGGCCGCGCTCAAGGGCGCCCGGCAAATTGGCTTCACCCTGATATCGCTGACGTTCTCGCTGATTGCGGTACTGATCCCGCTGCTGTTCATGGCCGACGTGGTCGGCCGCCTGTTCCGCGAGTTCGCCATCACCCTGGCGGTGGCCATCCTGATTTCCCTGGTGGTGTCGCTGACCCTGACGCCAATGATGTGCGCGCGCCTGCTCAAACGTGAACCCAAGGAAGAAGAGCAGGGCCGGTTCTACCGTGCCAGTGGCGCCTGGATCGACTGGCTGATCAAACACTACGGCAGCGCCCTGCAATGGGTGCTCAGGCACCAGCCGCTGACGTTGCTGGTGGCGGTGGCAAGCCTGGGGTTGACGGTGTTCCTCTACATGGTGGTGCCCAAGGGCTTCTTCCCGGTGCAGGACACCGGGGTCATCCAGGGCATCTCCGAAGCGCCGCAGTCCACTTCGTTCGCCGCCATGAGCGAGCGCCAGCAGGCCTTGAGCAAGGTGATCCTGCAGGACCCGGCCGTACAAAGCCTGTCGTCCTATATTGGTGTCGATGGTGACAACGCCACGCTCAACAGCGGCCGCTTGCTGATCAACCTCAAGCCCCACGGCGAACGCGACGTCACGGCCAGCGAAGTGATCAGCCGGCTGCAGCCACAAGTCGACCGTTTGGTGGGCATTCGCCTGTTCATGCAGCCGGTGCAGGACCTGAGCATCGAAGACCGCGTCAGCCGCACCCAGTACCAGTTCAGCCTGTCGTCGCCCGATGCCGACCTGTTGGCGCAATGGAGCGGCACACTGGTGCAGGCGCTGCAGCAGCGCCCCGAGCTGGCCGATGTGGCCAGTGACCTGCAGGACAAAGGCCTGCAGGTGTACCTGGTCATCGACCGCGACATGGCCAGCCGTTTGGGCATCACCGTGTCGCAGGTCACCAACGCCTTGTACGACGCGTTTGGCCAGCGGCAGATCTCGACCATCTACACCCAGGCCAGCCAGTACCGTGTGGTGCTGCAGGCCAAAGATGCCGCGGTCATCGGCCCGCAGGCGCTGGAGTCGGTCCACGTCAAGGCTGCCGATGGCGGCCAGGTACGCCTGTCGGCATTGGCGCGCATCGAGCAGCGCCAGGCCCAGTTGGCGATCTCGCACATTGGCCAGTTCCCGGCCGTGACCCTGTCTTTCAACCTGGCCCATGGCGCGTCACTGGGTGAAGCGGTGCAGGTGATCGAGCAGGTACAGCAGGACATCGGCATGCCGCTGGGGGTGCAAACCCGCTTCCAGGGGGCGGCGGAGGCCTTCCAGGCCTCGCTTTCGAGCACCTTGCTGCTGATTCTGGCAGCGGTGGTCACCATGTACATCGTGCTGGGCGTGCTGTACGAGAGCTACATCCACCCGGTGACCATCCTCTCGACGCTGCCGTCGGCGGCCGTCGGTGCCTTGCTGGCCTTGCTCATCAGCGGCAACGACCTGGGCATGATCGCGATCATCGGCATCATCCTGCTGATCGGTATCGTCAAGAAGAACGCGATCATGATGATCGACTTCGCCCTCGAAGCCGAACGGCATCAAGGCATGAGCCCCCGGGACGCCATCTACCAGGCGGCGCTGTTGCGCTTCCGGCCAATCCTGATGACCACCCTGGCGGCGCTGTTCGGGGCCGTGCCACTGATGCTGGCCACAGGCTCCGGCGCCGAGCTGCGACAGCCGCTGGGCCTGGTGATGGTCGGTGGCTTGCTGGTCAGCCAGGTGCTGACGTTGTTCACCACTCCGGTCATCTACCTGTACTTCGACCGCCTGGCGCGCCGCTGGCGCCCGGCCGATAGCGCGAAGCAGGCCGAAGCATGAATCTGTCGGGGCCGTTCATTCGTCGCCCGGTGGCGACGATGCTTCTGAGCCTGGCGATCATGCTGCTGGGTGGGGTCAGCTTCAAGCTGCTGCCGGTTGCGCCACTGCCGGAAATGGATTTCCCGGTGATCGTGGTGTCGGCCAACCTGGCCGGTGCCAGCCCCGAGGTCATGGCCTCTACCGTGGCCACGCCACTGGAGCGCAAGCTGGGCAGCATCGCCGGCGTGACCACCCTGACCAGCAGCTCCAACCAGGGCTCGACGCGGGTGATCATCGGTTTCGAGATAGGCCGTGATATCGACGGTGCGGCGCGTGAAGTGCAGGCGGCCATCAATGCCACCCGCAACCTGCTGCCCAGCGGCATGCGCAGCATGCCTACCTACAAGAAGATCAACCCGTCGCAGGCGCCGGTCATGGTGCTTTCGCTGACCTCGGACGTGTTGCAGAAGGGCCAGTTGTACGACCTGGCCGACACCATTCTGTCGCAGAGCCTGGCCCAGGTGTCCGGGGTAGGGGAGGTGCAGATCGGCGGCAGCTCGTTGCCGGCGGTGCGCATTGCCGTCGAACCGCAATTGCTCAACCAGTACGGTCTGTCACTGGACGAAGTGCGCACCGCGGTGGCCAACGCCAACCAGCGCCGGCCCATGGGCTTTGTCGAAGACGCCGAGCGCAACTGGCAGGTGCGCGCCAACGACCAGTTGGACAAGGCCAGGGACTACGAGCCCATCGTCATTCGCCAGCAGAACGGGACCATCCTGCGTCTGTCCGACGTGGCTGCGATTACCGACGGGGTCGAGAACCGCTATAACAGTGGCTTCTTCAACGACCAGTCGGCGGTGCTGCTGGTGGTCAACCGCCAGGCTGGCGCCAACATCATCGAGACAGTCGGGCAGATCAAGGCGCAGCTGCCGGCCCTGCAGTCGCTGCTGCCCGCCAGCGTGCAACTGAACGTGGCCATGGACCGGTCGCCGGTCATCAATGCCAGCCTCAAGGAGGCCGAGCACACCCTGCTGATCGCGGTGGTGCTGGTGATCCTGGTGGTCTACCTGTTCCTCGGCAGCCTGCGCGCCTCGCTGATCCCCAGCCTGGCGGTGCCGGTATCGCTGGTGGGGACTTTCGCTGTCATGTACCTGTGTGGTTTTTCGCTCAACAACCTGTCATTGATGGCGCTGATCCTTGCCACCGGCCTGGTGGTGGACGATGCCATCGTGGTGCTGGAGAACATTTCCCGGCACATCGAAGACGGCCAGCCACCCATGAAGGCGGCCTTCCTGGGTGCCAAGGAAGTCGGCTTCACCTTGCTGTCGATGAACGTCTCGCTGGTGGCGGTGTTCGTTTCCATCCTGTTCATGGGCGGCATCGTGCGCAACCTGTTCCAGGAATTTTCCATCACTTTGGCGGCGGCCATCATCGTGTCGCTGGTGGTGTCGTTGACCCTTACGCCGATGCTCTGCGCGCGCTGGCTCAGGCCGCACAACGCCGAGCAGACCCGCCTGCAACGCTGGAGCGACAAGCTCCACCTGCGCATGGTCGACGCCTATGACCGCAGCCTGGGTTGGGCCCTGCGCCATAAGCGCCTGACCCTGTTCAGCCTGCTGGCAACCATTGGCCTGAATATCGCGTTGTACGTGGTGGTGCCCAAGACGCTGATGCCCCAGCAGGACACCGGCCAACTGATGGGCTTTATCCGCGGTGACGATGGCCTGTCGTTCAGCGTGATGCAGCCGAAGATGGAAACCTACCGTCGCGCCTTGCTCGCCGACCCTGCGGTGCAGAGCGTTGCCGGCTTCATCGGCGGCAACAGCGGCACCAACAATGCCATGATACTGGTGCGCCTGAAGCCGATCAGCGAGCGCAAGCTGGACGCGCAAAAAGTGATCGAGCGCCTGCGCAAAGAGATGCCCAAGGTGCCGGGTGGGCGGCTGTTCCTGATGGCCGACCAGGACTTGCAATTGGGGGGTGGCGGGCGTGACCAGACCTCGTCGCAGTACCTGTACACCCTGCAAAGCGGCGACCTGGCGGCGTTGCGCGAGTGGTTCCCGAAGGTGGTCGCTGCGCTGCGCGCGCTGCCGCAGCTGACTGCCATCGACGCCCGCGATGGGGGTGGCACCCAGCAGGTGACGCTGGTGGTGGACCGCGACCAGGCCAAGCGGCTGGGAATCGACATGGACATGGTCACCACGGTGCTGAACAACGCCTACAGCCAGCGCCAGATTTCCACCATCTACGACAGCCTCAACCAGTACCAGGTGGTGTTGGAAATCAACCCGAAATACGCCTGGGACCCCAGCACCCTCGAACAAGTGCAGGTGATCACCGCGGACGGTGCCCGGGTGCCGTTGTCGACCATCGCGCACTACGAAAATACCCTGGCCAACGACAGGGTCAGCCACGAAGGCCAGTTCGCTGCCGAAGACATCGCCTTCGACATTGCCGAAGGCTATAGCCCCGACCAGGCCCTGGCCGCGGTAGAGCGGGCAGTGGCGACCCTGGGCCTGCCGGAGGGGGTGATCGCCAAGCTCGGCGGCAGCGCCGATGCCTTTGCCAAGACCCAGCAGGGCCAGCCGTTCATGATCCTGGGTGCATTGCTGCTGGTGTACCTGGTGCTGGGTATTCTTTATGAAAGCTACATTCACCCGCTGACCATTCTCTCCACGTTGCCGTCGGCCGGCGTCGGTGCCTTGCTGGCGCTGTACCTGACCGGTGGCGAGTTCAGCCTGATTTCGCTGCTGGGGTTGTTCCTGCTGATTGGTGTGGTGAAGAAGAACGCCATCCTGATGATCGACCTGGCCCTGCAGCTTGAGCGTCATCAGGGCTTGTCTCCGGAAGAGTCGATTCGCCGCGCGTGCCTGCTGCGCCTGCGGCCCATCCTGATGACCACCTTGGCGGCCATCCTCGGTGCCTTGCCGCTGCTGCTAAGCCAGGCCGAAGGCGCCGAAATGCGCCAGCCGCTGGGCCTGACCATCATCGGTGGCCTGGTGTTCAGCCAGATCCTGACCCTTTACACGACGCCGGTGGTCTATCTGTACCTCGACCGCCTGCGCCACCGCTTCAACCGTTGGCGCGGTGTGCGCACCGACGCCGCCATGGAAACCCCGCTATGACATTTGCCCACTCCCCACTGCACCGTGGCCTGCAGGCGTTGACCCGCGGGCGTGGCTCGCGCCTGCTCAGCGCCGGGTTGTGCGTGGCCATGCTCAATGCCTGTACCCTGAGCCCGGACTACCAGCGCCCGGCGCTGGACAGCACGGCGGCGCAGTTCAAACACGCCGAGGGCTGGACCCAGGCCACACCGTCCGATGCCATCGCCCGTGGCGCCTGGTGGGAAATCTATGGCGACGCCGGGCTCAATGCGCTGGTCGAGGAACTGAACCGCAGCAACCAGACCGTGGCGCAGTCCGAAGCCCAGTACCGCCAGGCCCAGGCGCTGGTGCGCAGCAGCCGTGCGTCGCTGTTCCCCAGCCTTGACCTGAGCGCCAGCAAGAACCGCTCGGCGCAGGGTACTGGCAGCTCCAGCTCCAGCCTGTCCAACAACAGCAGCGGCATACGCGACACCTACAATGCGCAGTTGGGCGTGAGCTGGGAAATCGACCTGTGGGGCAAGTTGCGGGAAACCCTGAGTGCCAACCAGGCCAGTGCCCAAGCCAGCCTCGCCGACCTCGCCTCGATCCGCTTGAGCCAGCAGTCGGAACTGGTGCAGAACTACCTGCAACTGCGGGTGATCGACGAGCAGAAGCGCTTGCTCGAGGCGACCGTGGCCGCTTACCAGCGTTCGTTGCGGATGAATGAAAACCAGTACCGCGCCGGTGTTGCCGGCCCCGATGCGGTTGCCCAGGCGCGCACCCAGCTGAAAAGCACCCAGGCTGACCTGATCGACCTGATCTGGCAGCGTGCGCAGTTCGAGAACGCCATTGCGGTGTTGCTGGGCAAACCCCCGGCCGACTTCAACCTGGCCGACAGCAAGGCTATCCCCGCGCTGCCGCGCATTCCGGTGTCACTGCCTTCGCAATTGCTCGAGCGTCGGCCAGACATTGCTGCGGCCGAGCGCAATGTAATGGCTGCCAACGCCAATATCGGCGTGGCGCGGGCGGCGTACTTCCCGGACCTTAGCCTGAGCATGAATGGGGGGTATTCCAGCAGCAGTTTCAACAACTGGATCGAATTGCCCAACCGCTACTGGTCGGTGGGGCCGCAACTGGCGCTGACCCTGTTCGACGCCGGCAAGCGCAGTGCCGAGGTTGACCGCACCGTGGCAGTGTATGACCAGACCGTGGCGCAGTACCGGCAGACCGTGCTGGACAGCTTCAAGGAAGTGGAAAACCTGCTGGTGCAGTTGAAGGTGTACGGTGATGAAGCCGTGGTGCGCCAGGAGGCGCTGGATGCCGCCCGTGAGTCGCTGCGCCTGACCGAAAACCAGTACCGCGCAGGCTTGATCGGTTACCTGGACGTCGTCAATGTGCAGGCCACGGCGCTGAGTAACGAGCGCAGTGTGCTGAACCTGTTGCAAGGGCGCCTGGTGGCCAGTGTGCAACTGGTGGCCGCGCTAGGCGGTGGTTGGGATGCCGGGCAGGCGTTTGCCGAGCAGGATTGACGGCACCGCCCAGTGCGGGCCATTGACCTGCCAGACCAGCCCGCATTGCTCAATCACTTGGTGAGTGGCGCCTGGCACTGAGCGCCACCGGCGCGGCCCCCGGTCAGCTATTCCAGTCCGGGGCAAAGGGCGGGCTGACCACACGCTGGTCTTTCGGTAGTTCGGCAATCGCAGCGCGGTCCTCGTCATCCAGTTGCACGTTCAGCGCCGCCAGGTTGGCCAACTGGTTTTCGCGGCTGCTGGCCTTGGGGATCGCCGCCACACCGTCCTGGTCCAGTAACCATTTGAGCGCCACCTGGCTGGGCAGTACGCCGTGCTTGCCGGCAATCGCCTGGATCACCGGGTGCGCCGCCGCCTGGCCGCGGGCCAGCGGGGTATAGGCGGTGAGCAGCAGATCATGGCTACGGGCGTAATCGAGCAGCGGCTGCTGGCCGAGCAGCACGTGGTACTCCACCTGGATCGCCGACAACGGCGCCCCGTGCTGTTCCACGACCTCGCGTAGCAAGCCCAAGGGGAAGTTGGCCACACCAATGTGGCGTGCCTTGCCTTCTTCACGCAGGGCCACCAAGGTCTCGATACTGCGGGCCAGGTCTGCATGCTGGCCGGGCCAGTGAATATGGAACAGGTCCACCTGCTCGGTACCCAGTGCCCGCAGGCTGGCTTCCAGCGACGTGCGCATGGCCTTGGGTTGCAGCCGGTCCCACCAGACTTTGGTGGTCAGGTGGACCTGCTCGCGCGGAACGTCGCTGTCGCGCAGGGCCTGGCCGACGGCGCCTTCGTTCTCGTAGGCGGTGGCCGTGTCGATGTGCCGGTAGCCTAACTCCAATGCCTGGCGCACGGCCTGGGTGCACGCGCTGCCGGTCATTGGCCAGGTGCCCAGGCCCAGGGCAGGCAGTTTCAGGCCGTTACGGGTTGTAAGCCTTTGCATGTCAATTCCTTGTACAGTGTGCCGGGTGAGGCTCCATGGTCGATGATCACTGCGGCACGGGCCATGCGCGCGGCGCGCAAAGTGGTCGATCAGCGAACGGAAAATGCGTTCGGCCCCGGCCTGGGGCAAATGAACTTCCTTATGTTGCGGCATCTCTTCTAGAATCCCTGCTGTTGCATCCGCCAGGCTCCGCCTGCGCGGTCATCCCCCTGGCGCGGCCTATGGCGGCGTCGTCATCGAGAGAGCCATGAGTTCCAGTACACCGTTGTCCGGCGTCAACAAACCCTTGCGTGGCATCGCCCTGGTGGTGGTTGCGACGTTCCTGTTCGCCAGCCACGATGCCTTGTCCAAATTCCTCGGCGGCCTGTACCCGATCGTGATGGTGGTATGGGCGCGCTATGTGGTGCATACCCTGCTGATGGCCGGCATTTTCCTGCCCAAGGCCGGCCTGAACGTGCTGCGTACCCGCCGCCCGCTGTTGCAGACCCTGCGTGCCTTGAGCCTGCTGAGCACCAGCCTGCTGTTCACCACGGGCTTGCAGTACCTGCCACTGGCCGAGGCAACGGCGGTCAACTTCCTGGCCCCGGTGCTGGTCACCGCACTGTCGGCGCCATTGCTCAAAGAGCGGGTTACCGTGGCGCAGTGGGTGGCGGTGGTGCTGGGTTTCATCGGCGTGCTGGTGGTGGTGCACCCGGGTGGGGCCATGTTCACCCCGGCGATTCTGTTCCCGTTCGGCTCGGCGTTGGGCTTCTGCTTCTATCAGTTGCTGACGCGTATTCTGGCCGCGCATGACAGCCCCACCACCAGCAACTTCTATGCGGGGCTGTGCAATACGCTGGCGATGAGTGCGCTGGTGCCGTTCTTCTGGGAAGTGCCGCGCTGGGACCATGCCTTGCTGATGTTGGCGCTGGGCGGTTTCGGCATGACCGCGCACCTGTTGCTGACCCAGGCATTCCGCCATGCGGCACCCGCGTTGCTGGCACCGTTCAGCTATTGCCAGATCGTGTTCGCCGGCTTGCTTGGCTTGGTGGTGTACAGCCAGGTACCGGATACCTTGAGCCTGGTGGGTATCGCGGTGATCTGCCTCAGCGGCCTGGGGGCGGCGTGGATGCAGCGGGGCAAGTAAGCCTGGCCATCGTCAAGGCTGGCTGGCCATGAACTGCATGATGCGCTCGCGCAGCCAGCGCTCGGCCGGGTCGTTGTCCTGGGCGCCACTCCAGACCATCGACAGCTCGGCCTCGGTGATCTCGAACGGTGCAGGGTCGGCGCGCAGACAACTGTCCTCGACCAGTGCACAGGCAGCGTAGTCAGGTACCGTGGCGATCAGTTCGGTGTTGCGCAGCAGGGCGCGCAGGCTGCCGAACTGCGGCACGGCCAGCACCACTTTGCGGGATCGACCGATCCGCGCCAGGTCGAGGTCGATGTTGCCGCTCATGTCACCGGAAAACGACACCATCACATGCGGCCGGGCACAGTATTCGTCGAGTGTCAGCGGCCCCGGCCGATCGTCGGCGCGCAGCACCCGCACGCCGATATCGCGCAGCTTGCGGCGCTTGGCGGTTGCCGGCAGGTCGGTGGTGTAGCTCACTCCCACCGAGATCTCCCCGCTGGCCAGCAAGCCCGGCATCAACAGAAAGTTGGCCCGCCGGACCACCACGCTGATGTCCGGCGCTTCTTCACGCAGGGCTTGCAGCAAGGCCGGAAACAGACCGAACTCGGCATCGTCCGACAGCCCCAGGCGGAAGACGTTGCAACTGCTGGCCGGGTCGAACTCGCGGGCGCGGCTGATGGCCGCGGAAATCACATCCATGGCCGGGCCCAGCTCCGCGAAGATCTGCATCGCCCGTGGCGTGGGCTCCATGGCGCGCCCGCTGCGGATCAGCAGGGGGTCGTCGAACAGTTCGCGCAGGCGGGCGAGGGCGGCGCTGACGGTGGACTGGGTGATGAACAGCTTTTCACCAACGCGGGTGAGGTTGCGTTCGATCATCAAGGCTTCGAACAGCACCAGCAGGTTCATGTCGACGCGGCGCAGGTCGTTGCGGTTCATGAGGCTTGGGTTCCGGAGCTAAAGGGTTTGCGCTGTATTGAAGCATGGGCCGCCGCGTCGTGCCTTGTATGGATGTGCCGGCGGCCTGGTGGCTGAAGCTGCGGCGCTGAAAGAGCCAACCTATCGCGGCCAAACAGCCGCTCTATTAGACCTGCGCCCAGGCTCAGCTAGTCTTTCCCCTGGCCCCGCGAATTCCGCGCACCGGTGGGGGCAGCACCCCCGTGCAAGACCGCACCCACCTGTTGTGACAGCTTCGCAAGCCCCCGTTTACACCTGATCAGGCATGGCACGCGCGCCTGCTCGGCTGAGCGAACATCTGGCACAGACCGGAAATCTGGATAATCGACCTAAAGGTACCCGCAGATGTCGAACGAATCGAAATGCCCGTTCCATCAAACCGCAGGTGGCGGCACCACCAACCGTGACTGGTGGCCTGACCAGCTCAACCTCAGAATCCTGCACCAGCACTCGTCGAAGTCTGACCCGATGGAGCCGGACTTCGACTACGCCAAGGCCTTCAAAAGCCTGGACTTCCAGGCCCTGAAGCAAGACCTGACGGCGTTGATGACCGATTCGCAGGACTGGTGGCCGGCCGATTTTGGCCACTACGGCCCGCTGTTCATCCGCATGGCCTGGCACAGCGCCGGCACCTACCGCATTGCCGATGGCCGCGGTGGCGCAGGCTCTGGCCAGCAACGCTTCGCACCGCTCAACAGCTGGCCAGACAACGTCAGCCTGGACAAGGCACGGCGCCTGCTGTGGCCGATCAAGCAAAAGTATGGCAACAAGATTTCCTGGGCCGACCTGATCGTGCTCACGGGCAACGTGGCGCTGGAGTCGATGGGCTTCAAGACCTTCGGCTTCTCTGGCGGCCGCGCCGATGTGTGGGAGCCGGACGAAGATGTCTACTGGGGCTCGGAAAAGGTCTGGCTGGGTGGCGATACCCGCTATGGCAAGGAGCAGGTCAAGGCCCAGCCGCCAGGGCAAGGGGATCTGGTGGCAGAGCCCGCCAAGCACCCGCAGGAACAAAGCCGAGACCTCGGTGGCGAGCGTAACCTCGAAAACCCGCTGGCCGCTGTGCAGATGGGCCTGATCTACGTGAACCCGGAAGGGCCGGAGGGCAACCCCGACCCGGTCGCCTCGGGCAGGGACATCCGTGAAACCTTTGGCCGCATGGCCATGAACGATGAAGAAACGGTGGCGCTGATCGCCGGCGGCCATGCCTTCGGCAAGACCCACGGTGCCGGCCCGGCCGACAATGTCGGCCCCGAGCCGGAAGCCGCTGGGCTGGAACTGCAGGGCCTGGGCTGGGCCAACAGGTTGGGTACCGGCAAGGGCGGCGACACCATCACCAGCGGCCTTGAAGTGACCTGGACTTCGACGCCGACGAAGTGGAGCAACGAGTACCTGAACAACCTGTTCGACTTCGAGTGGGAGCTGACCAAAAGCCCCGCAGGTGCCCACCAGTGGACACCGAAGGAGGGCAAAGGCGCGGGTACCGTACCGGATGCCCACGACCCGGCCAAACGCCACGCGCCGTCGATGCTCACGTCTGACCTGGCGCTGCGTTTCGACCCGGTCTATGGGCCTATCGCCAAGCGCTTCAAGGACAAACCTGAGCAACTGGCAGATGCTTTCGCCCGCGCCTGGTACAAGCTGATCCACCGCGACATGGGCCCGCTGGCGCGCTACCTGGGCCCGGAAATGCCCAATGAAGAGCTGCTGTGGCAAGACCCGATCCCGCCAGTCGACCACCCGCTGGTGGGCGAGCAGGACATTGCCGCGCTCAAGGCCAAGGTGCTGGCCACGGGCCTGAGCGTGGGCGAGCTGGTGGCCACGGCCTGGGCTGCAGCATCGACCTTCCGGGGCTCTGACAAGCGCGGCGGTGCCAACGGTGGTCGCTTGCGCCTGGCACCGCAAAAAGACTGGGTGGCCAACCAGGGCACCGGCAAGGTCGTTGCCGCGCTTGAGCACATCCAGGCCGAGTTCGCTGCCAGCGGCAAGCACATTTCCCTGGCCGACTTGATCGTGCTGGCCGGTGCCGCTGCCGTGGAGAAGGCCGCCAAGGACGCCGGTCATGACCTGAGCGTGGCGTTTCGCCCGGGCCGTGCCGATGCTACGCAGGCACAGACCGACGTGGAATCGTTCGCCGTGCTGGAGCCGCTGGCGGATGGTTTCCGAAATTTCAGCAAGGGCCGCTACAGCGTCAAAGCCGAGAAGTTGTTGCTGGACAAGGCGCAGCTGTTGACCTTGACCGCGCCGGAAATGACCGTGCTGATCGGCGGGCTGCGCGTGTTGGGTGCCAACCATGCGGGGAGCCAACAGGGCGTGTTCACCGACAAGGTCGGTACCCTGAGCAACGATTTCTTCCGCAACCTGCTGGACATGGGCGTGGAGTGGAAGCCGACTTCGGCAGACAACGAAGCGTTCGAAGGCCGCGACCGCAAGAGCGGGCAGGTGAAATGGAGCGCAAGCCGCGTCGACCTGGTGTTTGGGTCGCATGCGCAATTGCGGGCGTTGAGCGAGGTGTACGGCAGCAGTGATGGCGGCGCCAAGTTCGCGCGCGATTTCGTTGCCGCCTGGGAGAAGGTCATGGAACTGGACCGTTTTGACCTGAAGTGAGGAACCTGCGGGGGCTGCCGGGCAGCCCCCGTTGCCATTGGCGATCCCGCCAACTCCAGGTCGGATAGATACAAAAGTGCCCTTGTCGGTTCTGTTGCAATGCTTCTCAGGCGGCCGGCCTGAACAGCGTGCTCACAACGACAAGGAAACCCGACCATGCAAATGCCCAAGACCCTGAAAATCCGCAACGGCAACAAGGTGCAGCCGACCTTTTCTGCCCAGGAATATGCCGCCCGCCACGCCCGGCTGCGGGCGTACATGGCGGAACACGACATCGAAGCGGCCATTTTCACCTCGTACCACAACGTCAACTACTACAGCGACTTCCTCTATTGCTCGTTCGGCCGCCCCTATGCGCTGGTCGTTACCCAGGACAAGGTCGTCTCGGTCAGCGCCAATATCGATGGCGGGCAACCGTGGCGGCGTACGGTCGGTACCGACAACATCGTCTACACCGACTGGCAACGTGACAATTACTTCGTCGCGATCCAGCAGGCGTTGCCCCTGGCCTCGCGCATCGGGGTGGAGTACGACCACCTCAACCTGCAGAACCACGCCAAGTTCGCGGCCTGCTATCCGAAAGCGGAACTGGTGGATATCGGCGCGCCCTGCATGCGCATGCGCATGATCAAGTCGGCCGAGGAACAGGCGCTGATCCGCCACGGTGCGCAGGTAGCCGATATCGGCGGGGCTGCGGTGGTCGAGGCACTGCGCGACCAGGTGCCAGAGTACGAGGTGGCGCTGCACGCGACCCAGGCGATGGTGCGCGAGATTGCCCGACGCTTCCCGGATGCCGAACTGATGGACACCTGGACCTGGTTCCAGTCCGGGCTCAATACCGACGGTGCACACAACCCGGTCACCAGCCGCCGGGTCGGCAAGGGGGAGATCCTGAGCCTCAACTGCTTCCCGATGATCGCCGGTTACTACACCGCACTGGAGCGTACGCTGTTCCTCGACCACTGCCCGGAGGCGCACCTGCGGCTATGGCAGGCCAACGTCGAGGTGCACGAAGCCGGACTGAAACTGGTGCGCCCAGGCATGCGCTGCAGCGACATTGCCCGTGAACTGAATGACATTTTCCTGCGCCATGACCTGCTGCAATACCGCACCTTCGGCTATGGCCACTCATTCGGCACCTTGAGCCATTACTACGGCCGCGAGGCCGGGCTTGAACTGCGTGAAGACATCGACACAGTGCTGGAGCCGGGGATGGTGGTGTCGATCGAGCCGATGATCATGCTGCCCGAAGGCCGGCCTGGGGCCGGTGGCTATCGCGAGCATGACATCTTGATCGTCAACGACAGCGGTGCCGAAAACATCACCCGGTTCCCGTATGGGCCGGAGCACAACATCATTCGCAAATAAGACTGATGCCGGCTTTGGCGCCCGCACCCCAGCGCCCTGTGGGCGCCGGTGTGTCGGCGCCAAAGCCACTACACACAACAACAATATCCCGTATGACCACCAGACCCTGCCTCCAATTAGAACAACCATAGGGGTACCCGTCATGTCCAGCACCACCCTTGACCCATCCGCCGTCGCTGGCGTTTCGCACAGCGCCGAACGCCAAGCCCTGCGCAGGGCTGCCCGGGCCAGCTTCATGGGCAACTTCGTCGAATGGTTCGACTACGCAGCCTATGGCTACCTGGCCACCATCATCGCCGCCACCTTCTTCCCGCAGGCCGACAAGGCCACCAGCCTGTTGGCAACCTTTGCAGTGTTCGCCCTGTCGTTTCTGGTACGCCCATTGGGCGGC
This sequence comes from Pseudomonas sp. PARCl1, assembly GCF_947311875.1. NCBI lineage: Bacteria > Pseudomonadati > Pseudomonadota > Gammaproteobacteria > Pseudomonadales > Pseudomonadaceae > Pseudomonas > Pseudomonas sp. PARCl1. Next base: position 5,267 of record NZ_CAMZMX010000061.1, on the reverse strand, counting down.
ATCGTCTGGGGCCATTTCGGCGACCGGTATGGCCGGCGCACGGCGCTGTCGTGGTCGATCCTGATCATGTCGCTGTCCACCTTCTGCATCGGCTTGCTACCCGGTTACGCCCAGATCGGTCTATGGGCGCCGGCGCTGCTGTTGTTGATTCGCCTGGTGCAGGGGTTTTCCGCTTCGGGTGAGTATGCTGGTGCAGCAGCGTTCCTGGCCGAGTACGCGCCGCCGGGCCGGCGTGGCTTGTATACCAGCATTGTGCCGGCCAGTACCGCGGCGGGCCTGTTGTTCGGGGCAGCGTTCGTCGCGCTGTTGCATGAAGGGCTCAGCAGTGAAGCCTTGCACACCTGGGGCTGGCGCCTGCCGTTCCTGCTGGCGGCGCCATTTGGCCTGGTGGGGCGCTATATCCGCATCAGCTTGCAGGACACGCCCAAGTTCCTGGAAATGGAGCAGCGCCTGGAAAACAAGGCCGGCATGGCTCCGGCGCCCTTGCGCGAACTGCTCGGCCAGCATCGCCGCAGCCTGGCTATCGGCATGGGGGTTACCTGCCTGAACGCGGTTGCGTTCTATTTGCTGCTCAGCTACATGCCGACCTATCTGTCCACTGAAATGGGCATGAGCGAGCGGGATTCATTCATTGCGTCGACGGTGTCGCTGGCCACCTATATCGGCCTGGTTTTCCTGATGGGGCGGCTGTCTGACCTGTTTGGACGCAAAACCATGCTGGTGGTGGCATCGCTGTTGTTCCTGGGCCTGACGGTGCCGCTGTTCAGCCTGCTGGACGGGCAACCGCTGCTGGTGATCCTGGCGATACAAATCATGTTCGGTGCGATGCTGGCGATGAACGACGGGACCTTGCCGTGCTTGCTGGCAGAGCTGTTTCCCACGCGGGTGCGCTTCAGCGGTTTTGCTTTGAGCTTCAATGCGGCCAATGCGCTGTTTGGCGGCACTGCACCGTTCATTGCCACTTGGCTGATCCAGGTGACCGGCAGCAAACTGGCGCCGGCGGGTTACTTGCTGGCAGCCGCACTGGTGGCGCTGGTGGCCATGCTGATGTGCCGGGAAACAGCCCACGCTGCGCTGGAAGATTGAATCACCTGGCCCCCACATCGCGCAAAGGGTGCGAACCTGACCTAGCCCATGACCCCGGTCAGTGCAACGAGGCCTGCCGCCGCTCGCCCAGTGGTGACAAGCCGAAGAACCGGCTGTAGCTCTTGGAGAAATGCGCTGGCGAACTGAACCCGCACGCCAGCGCCACTTCGCGCACCTGCACATCGCTGCGCAGCAGCAGCTCCCGTGCGTGTGACAGGCGCAGTTCCAGGTAGTACTGGCTGGGGGTGCGTTGCAGGTATTTGTGGAACAGCCTTTCGAGCTGGCGCACGGTCACCTCGTTGAGGCTGGCCAGCTCTTCGAGGGTCAGTGGTTCCTCGAGGTTGGCCTCCATGATCGCCACCACCTGGCTGAGTTTGGGCTGGGCACTGCCGAGCAGGGTGCGCAACGGCACCCGTTGGCGGTCGCGCTCGCCACGCACGCGATCACACAGCAGCAGTTCGGCGGCCTTGGCGGCGATAGCCTGGCCACCGGGCTCGCGGGCTACCAGTTGCAGCATCATGTCCATCGCCGCCACCCCGCCCGAGCAGGTATAACGGTCGCGGTCCAGCTCGAACAGCTGGCTGGAGATGACAATGCCGGGAAAATGCGCTTGCAGGGTTGGCAGGTCTTCCCAGTGGATGGTACAGCGGTAGCCGGTGAGCAGCTCGGCCTTGGCCAGCAGGTAACTGCCGGTGCAGATACCGCCCAGGGGCAGGTGTTGCCGTGCCAGGTGGCGCAGCCATTCGATCAGCGGGCGGTTGCCGCGGCCTCGGTCGATCGGGTTGGCGCCTACCACCAGCAGCGTGTCCAGGGCAGGGGCGTTGGCGATGCTGTAGTCGGGCAGTACGCGCATGCCGTTGCTGGCCACCACCGGTGCCTCATCCGCCGCAATCAACACACTGCGAAACAAGGTTTGATGTGCGGCCAGGTTGGCCATGCGCAGGGTTTCGACGGCCGATGCCAGGCCGATCGTGGTGAAATTGGGCAAAATCAGAAAGCCGAAGGTCTTGACCGAACAACGCTTTACACTTGAAAGCGGCGGGTTTGCAGAAACGGGGTGGACCATTGCGCTGTACCTGTGCAAGCTGAGCCGTGGTTTATCAGGGGCAGTGAAAAACAGGGCCTCGCGTGGTGCTTGTTGTTATAGGTCGTTGCCGGGTCGATCTTACACCCAGGGCGCAGCGGCCAGGAATGGCTCTGCCCGTTGGCAGGGCCGACAGTGATCGCATAGAGAAGGTGATTGTCAGTGAACCCCGAAACCTTGCTGGCAAGCCTGCCAGGCTACGCTATCGCACCTGAGTCGATTCAGGTGCTGCCCGATGCCAAGGCCTACCGTGCCTGCCTGCTCGAGCGTATCGGCATGGCCACCCGGCGCATTGTCATCGTGGCCCTGTACCTGCAGGAAGACGAGGCAGGCCAGGAAGTACTGGACGCCTTGTACCAGGCCAAGGCCGCCCGCCCAGGCCTGCAAATCACCGTTGTGGTCGACTGGTTCCGCGCCCGCCGCGGGCTGCTGGGGGCCGGGCGTCAACCGGGCAATGCGGCCTGGTACCAGGCCCAGCGCCAGTTGCACGGGCTGGAGATCGCCATCCATGGGGTGCCGGTGCAGACCCGCGAGCTGTTTGGGGTGTTGCACCTCAAGGGCAGCATCATCGACGACTGTGTGATCTATACCGGTGCCAGCCTGAACAACGTGTACCTGCACCGTTTCGATCGCTACCGCCTGGACCGCTATCACCTGTTCCAGTCACCAGCACTGGCGGATGCCATGGCCGACTTGGTGCAGCGCCTGCTGCATCCGGCCGCCACGCCGCGTCTCGATCTGCCGGCGCCACCTTCTACCCGCAGCCTGCGCGGTGACATCCGGCGCTTGCGCGCGCGGTTGCGGCGCATGGCCTATCAGGCCCCGGCCCCTGAGCCAGGGCAGGGCCTGCGGGTCATACCGCTGCTGGGCGTGGGGCGAGGCAACCGGTTGAACCGGGCTGTGTGCGCATTACTGGCGGCGGCGCAGGCGCAGATCATCATCAGTACGCCGTATTTCAACCCGCCACGTGTCGTGATGCGCGAGCTTGACCAGGCGTTGGCGCGTGGGGTGCGGGTTGAGTTGATTGTCGGCGACCGCACAGCGAACGACTTCTATATCCCCCCAGGCGAACCGTTCAGCGCCAGTGGCGCGTTGCCTTACCTGTACGAGGACACCTTGCGCGCCTTCGTTCGGCGCCGCCAGGCGGCGATAGCCAGCGGGCAGCTACAAGTGCGCATCTGGAACGACCCGGGGCATACGTTTCATGCCAAGGGGGTGTGGGTCGATCAGCGTTATTCGCTGCTGACCGGCAACAACCTGAACCCGCGGGGGTTCAACCTGGACCTGGAGAACGGCTTGCTGATCGACGACCCGCATGGGCAATGGTTGGCGCCGCGTGAAGCGGAGCTCGACGGGTTGCGCCATTTCGCGCCGCCGATCGATTCGCTGGAGGCCCTGGGGGTGAAGGCCGAACACCCCAAGGAAGTGCGCCGGTTCCTGCGGCGGTTGCGCTACAGCCGCCTGGAACCGTTGATCAAGCGGGTGTTGTGACGAACTGGCGCAAGGAAATGGCTGCCTGGGCCTGACCGAGGGCCTCATGAAGGGAAGCTGACTGATCGTCAGGTCAGCTATTCAGCCGGCGATGATATCAATATGATATCGGTGCTGCCGCAGGCGTTCCTGTGGTTGAGCTATGATTTACGGGCTCCCGACCAGGGCCCCTCTGAAAAGTCATCACGAGCGCATACAATCGCGCCCTTTTCCTTATTAACCAGATAGGCCAAAGCGTATATGGCGCTAGATCCACCGACGATGCTGACCATTTCGGTTGCCCTGGCAGCAGCGGCTGCCCTGTATTTGGCAATTGAGTGGCGCAGTGTCCGCGAGTCCTCGCTACTGTTCTGGAGCGCAGGCTTCGCCACCATCACGGTCGGTTGCGTGCTGGCCTTGTTGCGCGGGATCGGTTTGCTGTTCATCGGCATCTGGTTCGCCAATGGCTTGCTGGTGGTGGCCCATGGGTTCTTCTTGTGGGGTGTGCTGCGCTTTACCCAGGAGCGTTTGTCACGGGCCTGGCTGGTCATCGTGCTGGTCTGGTTCGCCCTGCTGCTGTTGCCCGTGGGGCCGCAGTGGTCGAAGGTGATGTTGATGGTCAACTCGTTGCTGGTAGCGGCGCTGACCCTCAAGGCGAGCTTCCTGTTGCGGCCCCATGGCAAGTCGTTGAGCGTTGGCGCGGTGCAGCTGCGCTACGTGCTGTTGCTTCATGGTGTGTTCTACGTGGTCAAGGCAATCATTGCGATTGCACCGGGTACCTTGATCGACCTGGCCACGTTTGGCGGGCTGATCATTCAGGTTTCGCTGGTGGAGGGGGCGATGGCGATCATGCTGATTGCCTTGTCGATGACTGGCACCGTGCGTTACCGACGCGAGGAGCGGATTGCCCGGTTGGCGGCACGCGACCCGCTGACCGCGCTGTACAACCGGCGGGCCCTGGAAGTGCGGGCAGCCCCTTTTTTCAAGGACGTCAGCCCAACCCAGCCTGGTGCATTGCTGCTGATCGACATCGACAATTTCAAGCTGGTCAATGACTTGCATGGGCATATTGCCGGGGATCGGTTGCTGGTCGCCCTGAGCGAGATGATCCGTACGGTGCTGCCGGAGCGCTCGCTGGCGGCGCGTTTGGGCGGGGACGAGTTTGTCATATTGCTCAGTGGCACCAGCAATGAGCGGGTGTTGGACCTGGGTGGGATCTTGCGGGAACAGTTCCAGCTGTATGCGGGCAAGACGGCGCCGACGCCGGAGGCGGTGACGCTCAGTATTGGCGCCAACCTGTTCGACCAGCCGCCGGCGAGTCTGGCGGCACTGATCGAGCAGGGTGATGTGGCGTTGTATCAGTCCAAGCGGGGTGGGCGGGACAGTATTCGTTTTGTCGAGCGGTCGATGGCGGGGGTTGGCCAGTGAGGCTTCAGCCTTGGTCAGCCCTGATGCGCTCCCTGTGGGAGATTCTATGGTTCCTGGCAAGGGTAGCCGGGGCATCTTCAGCGCCTGTGAGATCGAGCGCCGCCCGCGCGGCGCAATCGCGAGCTGCGCTCGCTCCTACGTTTGTTTCGGGCCAGTAACGCCTGTGACAGGCGCGCGCGGCCGCCTTGTTTGTACGGCG
>NZ_CAMZMX010000060.1:0-24786 GCF_947311875.1 Pseudomonas sp. PARCl1 | reverse complement strand
TTTGATACGGCCAAGCTTTTCAGCTCTGAACACCTCAGAAAAGCTTGACCGCCAACAGAGTATCTACGTTTGTTTCGGGCCAATTATGCCTGGGGGATTTGCGCGCGAACCCTTTGGCGCATGCCTCAATATCGCGTCGTATGAACCAGGCGGTCGCGCGCGCCTCTCACAGGCCTCACTGGCCCGAAACAAACGTAGGAGCGAGCGCAGCTCGCGATGCGCCGCGCGGGCGGCGCTCGATTTGCGCACCACCACATCCCCCACGCCAAGCACCCCGGGGCTCCCCCGATACCTCATGCCATGCGCCGTGCCGGTGAAGGTACGGCGATGGAGCAGCATTGCCCGCGAGGCCGCGCCGCCCGCGCGGCGCATCGCGAGCTGCGCTCGCTCCTACGTTTTTTTCGGGCCAGTTATGCCTGGGCCAGGTGCGCGCGAACGCTTTGGCCCTTGTTTACATACTGCAAATCACTGGCGGGTCGATCCCTGCACAGGCTGACTATGCTGACCGAGCAATTACCTGCTCAAGGATGAACGCAATGCCGAACCCTCATGGCTACAGGCTTCGCCGCGCACGATGCTCGGTGCCAGGCAGGCTTTATATGCTGACTACGGTCACTCATCGACGTAAGCCTTTGTTTCACGACCTCCGCTTCGCACGGTTGGTCATCCAAAACCTTCGTTACGCGGAAGAACAACACCACTGCCGATCGCTGACCTGGGTCGTAATGCCAGATCATGTGCATTGGCTGATTGAGCTGAAAGAAGTGACGCTTGGAACATTGATGCAGCGCTTCAAATGCCAGTCCAGCAATGCGCTTCACAAGGCCGGGGCAAAGGGGAAGCCGGTGTGGCAGGCAGGTTATTACGACCGAGCCTTGCGCCGGGACGAGGATGTTTTCAAGGTCGCGAGATACATCGTTGCCAATCCGGTAAGGGCCGGACTGGTGTCATCGGTTGGCGCATATCCTCATTGGGATGCAGCATGGCTTTAAGGCATCACGATGGAGACGTATCGCACGCCGCCCGCGCCTCGCGACAGTTATGCCTGTGCGGATTGTGCACGAACGCTCCAGGGCATCGCGGGGCATACTAAGAAAACAAAAAAAGGGCGACCCGAGGGTCGCCCTTTTTACCGATCAAACAGAACTCAGTTCTGCTTGGCCATTGCTTCGCGCAGCAGCGCAGCCATGGTGGTGTCGGCAGCAGCTTCCGGAGCGTTTTTCAGGCTCTGGATAGCTTCACGCTCTTCAGCGTCGTCTTTCGACTTGATCGACAGACTGATCACGCGGGACTTGCGGTCAACGCTGATGATCTTGGCTTCGATCTCTTCGCCTTCCTTCAGAACGTTGCGCGCGTCTTCAACGCGGTCACGGCTGATTTCGGAAGCTTTCAGAGTGGCTTCGATGTCGTCGGCCAGGGTGACGATGGCGCCTTTGGCGTCAACTTCTTTCACGATGCCCTTGACGATAGCGCCCTTGTCGTTGACAGCAACGAAGTTGGAGAACGGATCGTCTTCCAGCTGCTTGATGCCCAGGGAGATGCGCTCGCGCTCTGGGTCAACCGACAGGATGACGGTTTCCAGCTCGTCGCCCTTCTTGAAACGACGTACGGCTTCTTCGCCGGTTTCGTTCCAGGAGATGTCGGACAGGTGAACCAGGCCGTCGATGCCGCCGTCCAGACCGATGAAGATACCGAAGTCGGTGATCGACTTGATGGTACCGGTGATCTTGTCACCCTTGTTGAACTGGCCGGAGAAGTCTTCCCATGGGTTGGACTTGCACTGCTTGATGCCCAGGGAGATACGACGACGCTCTTCGTCGATGTCCAGAACCATGACTTCCACTTCGTCGCCAACCTGAACGACTTTCGACGGGTGGATGTTCTTGTTGGTCCAGTCCATTTCGGAAACGTGTACCAGACCTTCAACGCCTTCTTCCAGCTCAGCGAAGCAGCCGTAGTCGGTCAGGTTGGTTACGCGAGCCTGTACGCGAGTACCTTCTGGGTAACGGGCAGTGATAGCTACCCACGGATCTTCACCCATTTGCTTCAGACCCAGCGAAACGCGGTTGCGCTCACGGTCGAACTTCAGAACGCGTACGTCGACTTCGTCGCCAACGTTAACGATTTCCGATGGGTGCTTGATGCGCTTCCAAGCCATGTCGGTGATGTGCAGCAGGCCGTCGATACCGCCCAGGTCCACGAATGCGCCGTAGTCGGTGAGGTTCTTGACGATACCTTTGACTTGCTGGCCTTCCTGCAGGGTTTCCAGCAGGGCTTCGCGCTCGGCGGAGTTCTCGGCTTCCAGCACGCTGCGACGGGAAACGACAACGTTGTTGCGCTTCTGGTCCAGCTTGATGACCTTGAATTCCAGCTCTTTGCCTTCCAGGTGGGTGGTGTCGCGCACTGGGCGGACATCAACCAGGGAGCCCGGCAGGAACGCACGGATGCCGTTAACGTCGACAGTGAAGCCGCCCTTAACCTTACCGTTGATAACGCCCTTGACCACTTCTTCGGCGGCGAAAGCTGCTTCCAGAACAATCCAGCACTCGGCGCGCTTGGCTTTTTCACGGGACAGTTTGGTTTCGCCAAAGCCGTCTTCGACCGCGTCCAGCGCAACGTGGACTTCGTCACCGACCTTGATGGTCAGTTCGCCAGCTTCGTTGTAGAACTGCTCGAGCGGGATGACACCCTCGGACTTCAGGCCAGCGTGTACGGTAACCCAGTCGCCGTCGATGTCGACAACGATACCGGTGATGATGGCACCCGGCTGAAGATTGAGGGTTTTCAGGCTTTCTTCAAAGAGTTCTGCAAAGCTTTCGCTCATTTTAATTCCTGTAGATTCGGGCGAAACAAACGCCCCTCGCCACATTCCAGACAATGTGGGTCTGTTTTAAGTAAAGGAACGCCGGCAAGACGTTGACTGGTGAACCTGCCTGCTTTCCTGGTGATCAGAGAAGGTCGCGCTGGGCGATCTCGCTCCTGATACGTTGCAACACCTGCTCGATGGACAACTCGGTGGAATCCAGCTGAATGGCGTCTGCCGCTGGTTTCAGCGGGGCCACTGCACGCTGAGTGTCGCGTTCATCACGCGCCCGAATCTCATCCAGCAGACTCGACAGACTAACATCTTCACCCTTGCCCTTCAACTGCAGGTAGCGGCGGCGCGCCCGTTCCTCGGCACTGGCGGTCAGAAATACCTTCAGCGGCGCGTCGGGGAATACCACCGTGCCCATGTCGCGGCCGTCGGCAATCAGCCCGGGCATTTCCCGGAAGGCGCGCTGGCGCTGCAGCAGCGCCTCACGCACGGCAGGCAGCGACGCCACCATCGAGGCACCGGCACCGACGGTTTCGGTGCGGATGACCTGGCTGACGTCCTCACCTTCGAGAATGGTCTGCTGCAGCTTACCGGGCTCGGCGGCGATGAACTGCACATCCAGATGGGCGGCCAGCTTGGTCAGCAGCTCTTCGTTGGTCAGATCGACACCGTGGTTGCTGGCATTGAACGCCAGCAGCCGGTACAGCGCGCCCGAGTCCAGCAGGCGCCAGCCCAGTTCGCGCGCCAGCAAGCCGGCCACCGTACCTTTGCCAGAGCCACTCGGCCCGTCGATGGTGATGATGGGGGCCAGCGTGTTCACGACTTGCCCTCTTCGGCCACGCGGATGCCCACTTCGGCGCACAGCGCCAGGAAGTTGGGGAACGACGTGGCAACGTTGGCGCAGTCATGAATGCGGATCGGCGCACTGGCGCGTAGCGAGGCCACGCTGAAGGCCATGGCAATGCGGTGGTCACCGTGGCCATGCACTTCGCCGCCGCCCAGCTGGCCGCCGTCGATGATGATGCCGTCCGGGGTCGGCTCGCACTTGATGCCCAGGGTCAGCAGGCCGTCGGCCATCACCTGGATACGGTCGGACTCCTTCACCCGCAGCTCTTCGGCACCGCGCAGCACGGTACGGCCTTCGGCGCAGGCAGCGGCAACGAACAGCACGGGGAACTCGTCGATAGCCAGCGGCACCAGCTCTTCAGGGATATCGATACCCTTCAGCTTGGCCCCGCGCACACGCAGGTCGGCCACCGGCTCGCCGCCGACTTCACGCTGGTTCTCCAGGCTGATGTCGCCACCCATCAGGCGCAGGATGTCGATGACACCGGTACGGGTCGGGTTGATGCCGACGTGCTCCAGCACCAGCTCGGAGCCTTCGGCGATGGACGCCGCCACTAAGAAGAAGGCTGCCGAGGAGATGTCGGCCGGCACTTCGATGCGGGTAGCGGTCAGCTTGCCCCCAGACTGCAACGAGGCCACCGGGCCATTGCTTTCTACCGCGTAGCCGAAACCGCGCAGCATGCGCTCGGTGTGATCGCGGGTCGGTGCCGGCTCGGTGACGGTGGTTTTGCCTTCGGCGTACAGGCCGGCCAGCAGCAGGCAGGATTTGACCTGCGCGCTGGCCATCGGCAGCGTGTAGGTCAGCCCCTTGAGCCGGTGGCCGCCGCGAATGGTCAGCGGCGGGCGGCCTTCCGGGCCGGTCTCGACCACGGCACCCATTTCGCGCAGCGGGTTGGCCACACGGTTCATCGGGCGCTTGGACAACGAGGCATCACCGGTCATGGTCACGTCGAACGGCTGGCCGGCCAGCAAGCCGGACAGCAAACGCATCGAGGTCCCCGAGTTGCCTACGTACAGCGGGCCGGGCGGCGGCTTCAGGCCGTGCAGGCCAACGCCATGAATGGTCACGCGGCCGTGGTTGGGGCCTTCGATGACCACACCCATGTCACGGAATGCCTGCAGGGTCGCCAGGGCGTCTTCACCTTCGAGGAAGCCTTCGACCTCGGTGGTGCCCTCGGCCAGCGAGCCAAGCATGATCGAGCGGTGAGAAATCGACTTGTCGCCCGGTACACGAATCCGCCCGTTCAGGCGGCCACCCGGTTGGGCCAGGAAAATCAGATCGTTGGCGTTCATAGCGTCCACATAGGCCCGACGGGCCAGGATTTTACTGAAATGCTCGCGGGCAACGCGTGCGCGGGTGAATACACCCAGCAACTGGTGCCCGTCCCCTTCAGCGATAGCGTCGCGCAAGGCGTCGAGATCACTGCGATATGTATCAAGTGTGCGCAGGACAGCATCGCGGTTGGCGAGGAAGATGTCATGCCACATGGTCGGGTCGCTGCCGGCGATCCTGGTGAAATCGCGGAACCCCCCGGCAGCGTACCGGAAGATCTCGAGGTTTTCATTGCGTTTGGCCAGTGAATCGACCAGGCCAAAGGCCAACAGGTGCGGCAAGTGGCTGGTGGCGGCCAGCACTTCGTCGTGGCGCTCGACCGTCATGTGCTCGACATCGGCCTCCAGCGCGCGCCACAGGCGGTCGACCAGGGCCAGTGCGGCCGGGTCGGTTTCGGCCAGCGGCGTGAGAATGACCTTGTGCCGGCGGAACAGGGTAGCGTTGGATGCCTCTACCCCGCTCTGCTCGGAACCGGCAATGGGGTGGCCAGGCACGAAGCGCGGCAGGCGCTGGCCGCTCTCGTTCACAAAAACGGAACGCGCCTCACGAACAACATTGCCCTTGGCGCTGCCGACGTCGGTGATGATGGCGTTGCCCAGGTCTAGCCGGGCCAGGCGCGCCAGAACTTTCTCCATGGCCAGGATGGGCACGGCCAGCTGGATGACATCGGCGCCCACGCAGGCGGTGGCGAGGTCTTCTTCGCAGCGGTCGACCACGCCCAAGGCTACGGCCTGCTTGCGCGAGGGGGCATCCAGGTCGACTCCGACCACTTCGCGGCACAGGCCGCTTTCACGCAGGCCCTTGGCGAACGAACCACCGATCAGGCCGAGGCCAACTACGACCAGGCGGTTGATGATGGGCGCGGGTTTGGTTTTTGCTGCATTTACCACTGGTGTGAACCCTGTTCAGAAATCGGGACAGCCTGTAAGAACGCTGGGGCTGCGCTGCAGCCCATCGCCGGCAAGCCAGCTCCCACACCCATCGCAGGCACGCCAGCGCCTACAGGGGCAGTGCAAACCTGGAGGTTTGTGCTGTACCTGTGGGAGCTGGCTTGCCTGCGATGGGGCGCAAAGCGCCCCCCGCGGCCCTGAATCAAAGCACTGCCTTCGGATACGAGCCCAGCACCTTCAGCGCCACAGCCTCCTGGCTGATCTGTTCGAGCACCGCCTTGATCAGTGGGTCGCGGTGGTGGCCAACGAAGTCGATGAAGAACACGTAGGTCCACTTGCCGCTGCGCGACGGGCGGGTTTCGATGCGGGTCAGGTCGATGCCGTTCTGGTGGAACGGCACCAGCAGCTCATGCAGCGCGCCCGGCTTGTTGCTCATCGAAACAATGATCGAGGTCTTGTCGTCGCCGGTAGGCGGCACTTCCTGCTGGCCGATCATCAAAAAGCGCGTGGAGTTGTCCGGGCGGTCTTCGATCTTCTCGGCCAGGCGGGTCAGGCCATACAGGTTGGCAGCCATGTCACCGGCGATCGCCGCCGAGTTCCACTCGCCCTTCACGCGCTTGGCGGCCTCGGCATTGCTCGATACCGCCACCCGCTCCACGTTCGGGTAGTGCGCGTCCAGCCACTTGCGGCACTGGGCCAGGGACTGGGCATGGGAATAGATGCGGGTGATGCTGTTGGTCTTGGTGCTCTCGCCCACCAGCAGGTGGTGGTGGATACGCAGCTCGACTTCGCCGCAAATCACCATGTCGTGTTCGAGGAAGCTGTCCAGGGTGTGGCTGACCGCGCCTTCGGTGGAGTTTTCCACCGGCACCACGCCAAAATTGACCGCACCGGCCGCAACTTCACGGAACACCTCGTCGATGGCCGCCATCGGGCGGCTGATCACCGCGTGGCCGAAGTGCTTCATGGCCGCCGCCTGGGTGAAGGTGCCTTCAGGGCCCAGGTAGGCGATTTTCAGCGGCTCTTCCAGGGCCAGGCACGACGACATGATTTCGCGGAACAGCCGCGCCATTTCTTCGTTGCCCAGCGGCCCTTTATTACGCTCCATCACCCGCTTGAGCACTGCTGCTTCGCGCTCGGGGCGGTAGAACACCGGCTTCTCGCCTTCTTTGAGCGAAGCGGTCTTGACCCGCGCAACCTCTTCGGCACACCGGGCGCGCTCGCTGATCAGCTCGAGGATTTTTTCGTCGAGGCTGTCGATGCGAACGCGCAGGGCTTTGAGTTCCTGTTCCGACATCAGCCGTGCTCCTTCTCGAATTCAGCCATGTAGGCCACCAGCGCTTCCACGGCGTCCAGGCCCAGGGCATTGTAGATAGAGGCGCGCATCCCGCCCACCGAGCGGTGGCCCTTGAGGTTGAGCAGGCCGCGGGCATCGGCACCGGCGAGGAAGGCCTTGTCCAGGCGTTCATCGGCCAGGCGGAACGGCACGTTCATCCACGAGCGGGCATTGACGCTGATCGGGTTGGTGTAGAACTCGCTGCTGTCGATGAAGCCGTACAGGCGGTCTTTCTTGGCCCGGTTGCGCTGCTCCATGGCCTCGACACCGCCCTGCTCCTTGAGCCACTCGAACACCAGGCCCGAGAGGTACCAGGAGTAAGTGGCCGGGGTGTTGTACATCGAGCCGTTGTCGGCCGACACCTTGTAGTCGAGCATGGTCGGGCAGCTGCTGCGGGCGTGGCCCAGCAGGTCTTCACGCACGATCACCACCACCAGGCCGCTGGGGCCGATGTTTTTCTGCGCGCCGGCGTAAATCAGGCCGAACTGCGACACGTCGATCGGGCGCGAGAGGATGTCGGAGGACATGTCGACCACCAGCGGAACGTCACCGGTCTGCGGCACCCAGTCGAACTGCAGGCCACCGATGGTTTCGTTGGACGCATAGTGCACGTAGGCAGCGTTGCTGGTCAGTTTCCAGTCGTTCTGGCCCGGAATGGCCAGGTAATCGTAGGCTTTGGCGCTGGCGGCGACGTTGACGTTGCCGAAGCGGCGCGCTTCCTCGATGGCCTTTTTCGACCAGATGCCGGTCTCGATGTAGTCGGCAGTGCCGTTTTCCGGTAGCAGGTTCAGCGGGATCTCAGCGAACTGCTGGCTGGCACCGCCCTGCAGGAACAGTACCTTGTAGTTGGAGGGGATAGACAGCAGGTCACGCAGGTCCTGCTCGGCCTTTTCGGCGATGGCCACGTAATCGTCGCTGCGATGGCTCATTTCCATCACCGACAAGCCCTTGCCATGCCAGTCCAGCATTTCAGCCTGGGCGCGCTGCAGAACAGCGGTAGGAAGCGCGGCAGGGCCTGCGCAGAAGTTAAAGGCTCGGTTGCTCACATCCACTCTCGCTCTGCCAAATGGTACAAATTCATTTCTTGCAGGCCGCACGCGCCTCTTTGTGGGAGCGGCCTTGTGTCGCGATAGGGCCGCGAAGCGGCCCCAGCTTTTTGCAGCGCCGCTGAAATCCTGGGGCTGCTTTGCAGCCCTTTCGCGACACAAGGCCGCTCCTACAAAAAGCTTGCTCGCACCCGGCCAGGCATTGCCTGCAGTTATCAGTCAAACGGGGCGACCTTGGTCGCCCCGTTCGGGTTTTACACCTGCTTACTCCTGCGGGGCCTCTTCGGCGCCTGCAGCTTCGTCATTGTCTGGCACTTCGGCCTCGACACCCTCCTCGCCCGCCTCGACCATATCGTCGAGTTCGTCCTCGGACGGTTCCTGGATCCGCTCCAGGCCAACCAGTGTTTCGTCGGCAGCCAGCTTGATCAAGGTCACACCCTGCGTGTTACGGCTCAGGCTGGACACTTCGCCAACCCGGGTGCGCACCAGCGTGCCCTGGTCGGAGATCAGCATGATCTCCTCGCCTTCGTGCACCTGGATGGCGCCAATCAGCAAGCCATTGCGCCCCTTGGTGCCCATGGCGATCACACCCTGGCCGCCACGGCCGCGGCGTGGAAACTTGGACAGCGGGGTACGCTTGCCAAAGCCACGCTCGGAAGCGGTCAGGATCTGCGCGCCGGACTCCGGAATCAGCATGGAAATGATCTGCTGCCCCTTGCCCAGCTTCATGCCCCGCACGCCACGGGCGTTACGGCCCATTTCACGCACCACGCTCTCGGCAAAGCGAATGACCTTGCCAGCATCGGAGAACATCATCACTTCCTTGGCGCCGTCGGTGATGGCCGCTGCAATCAGGGTATCGCCTTCTTTGAGCTTCAAGGCAATCAGGCCATTGGAGCGCGGGCGGGCGAACTGCACCAGCGGGGTCTTCTTGACGGTACCCGAAGCGGTGGCCATGAAGATGTACGCGCCGGTCGGCTCTGCCACCCACTCAGGGGTGTCGCCGTCTTCTTCGTCAACTTCCTCGGCCTCGACCAGCTCACCTTCGAGCACGGTGTCGTCGGCGTCTTCCAGCTCTTCGTCAAGGTCGGCGTTCTGCTGCAGCGCCTCGAGGTCCACCTGCAGCATGGCGGTGATGCGCTCACCCTCTTCCAGCGGCAGCAGGTTCACCAGCGGGCGACCACGGGCCGCACGCGATGCTTCCGGAATTTCGTAGGTCTTTTTCCAGTACACCTTGCCCTTGCTGGAGAACAGCAGCAGCGTGGCGTGGCTGTTGGCGACCAGCAGGTGCTCGATGTAGTCCTCGTCCTTCACGCCGGTCGCCGACTTGCCTTTGCCGCCACGGCGCTGGGCCTGGTAAGCGGACAACGGCTGGGTCTTGGCGTAACCACCGTGGGAAATGGTGACCACGCGCTCTTCTTCCGGGATCATGTCGCCGTAGTTGAGGTCGTGGCTGGCATTGAGGATTTCGGTGCGGCGGGCATCGCCGTACTCGGCGCGGATGGCCTCCAGCTCTTCGCGGATCACTTCCATCAGGCGCTCGGCGCTGTTGAGGATGCGGATCAGCTCGCCGATCTGCTCGAGAATTTCCTGGTACTCGGCCAGCAGCTTCTCGTGCTCCAGGCCGGTCAGGCGGTGCAGGCGCAGGTCGAGAATGGCCTGGGCCTGTTCCGGCGACAGGAAGTACTTGCCATCGTGCAGGCCATACTGCTCGGGCAGGTCTTCAGGGCGGCAGGCCTCGGCACCGGCGCGCTCGACCATGACCTGCACGGCACTGGACTCCCACGGCGTGGAAATCAGGGCTTCCTTGGCCTCGGAAGGCGTAGGCGAAGCCTTGATCAAGGCAATGACCGGGTCGATGTTGGACAGCGCAACCGCCTGGCCTTCAAGGATGTGGCCGCGTTCGCGGGCCTTGCGCAGCTCGAAGACAGTGCGGCGGGTCACCACTTCACGGCGGTGACGGACGAACGCTTCGAGCAGGTCCTTGAGGTTGAGCAGCCGCGGGCGGCCGTCCACCAGGGCCACCACGTTGATGCCGAATACGCTCTGCAGCTGGGTGTGCTGGTAGAGGTTGTTGAGCACCACCTCCGGCACTTCGCCGCGGCGCAGCTCGATGACGATGCGCATGCCGTCCTTGTCGGACTCGTCGCGCAGCTCGGTGATGCCTTCGATCTTCTTCTCTTTGACCAGCTCGGCGATCTTTTCGATCAGCCGCGCCTTGTTCAGCTGGTACGGCAGCTCGGTGATCACGATCTGCTGGCGGCCACCGACCTTGTCGATGTCTTCGACCTCGGATCGGGCACGCATGTAGATGCGGCCGCGGCCGGTGCGGTAGGCCTCGATGATGCCTTGGCGACCGTTGATGATGCCGGCTGTCGGGAAGTCCGGGCCGGGGATGAACTGCATCAGTTCATCGACGGTGACTTCCGGGTTGTCGATCAGCGCCAGGCAACCGTCGATGACTTCGCCAAGGTTGTGCGGCGGAATGTTGGTCGCCATACCCACGGCGATACCGCTGGAACCGTTGACCAGCAGGTTGGGGATACGCGTGGGCATGACCGCCGGGATCTGCTCGGTGCCGTCGTAGTTGGGCACCCAGTCGACGGTTTCCTTGTGCAGGTCGGACAGCAGCTCGTGGGCCAGCTTGGTCATGCGCACTTCGGTGTATCGCATGGCCGCGGCATTGTCGCCGTCCACCGAACCGAAGTTGCCCTGGCCATCGACCAGCAGGTAGCGCAGCGAGAAAGGCTGGGCCATACGCACGATGGTGTCGTAGACCGCAGTGTCGCCGTGCGGGTGGTACTTACCGATCACGTCACCGACCACACGGGCGGATTTCTTGTACGGCTTGTTCCAGTCGTTGCCCAGTTCGCTCATCGCATAGAGAACGCGACGATGCACGGGCTTCAAGCCGTCACGTGCATCGGGCAGCGCTCGCCCGACAATCACGCTCATCGCGTAGTCGAGGTAGGACTGTCTCAGTTCGTCTTCGATATTGACCGGGAGGATTTCTTTGGCCAGTTCGCCCATGAGAAGCCTGATTCCTTTTTCTGGTGAAACTTCGCAGCTCCATCAAGGGCCGAACGAAGCTCGCCGCCGCAGCGCATAAGGGTGCGACGACTTACGACAAATCAATGAGTTGTGCCATGGATCTGCGCAATGAAGGCCGCCGTGATGGGCGGCCTTGGAAACTGCCGGATGTTACCACAAAGGCGGGTGCGGTGGGGAGATGTGGCGGGCAGCCAGAAGCAGGTTCGAATCTTGATTTGCTGGTGCCTGTGCCGGCCTCTTCGCGGGTTTACCGCGAAGAGGCCGGCACATGTGTCAATGCAGGCGCTTGCGGCACATCAACTGCGCCAGCTTGGCGGTATCCGGACGTTCGACAATGCCGCGCTCGGTCACGATCACGTCGATCAGGTCTGCCGGGGTCACGTCGAACACCGGGTTGAACACCTCGACCTCCGGGGCCACCCGGGTGCCGGCGTAATCCAGCAGTTCATCGGCCTCACGCACTTCCAGGGGGATATCCTCGCCGGTCGCCAGGTTCAGGTCGATGCTGGTGCTGGGCGCTACCACCATGAAGCGCACGCCATGGTGCATGGCGCTGACCGCCAGCTGGTAGGTGCCGATCTTGCCGGCCATGTCACCATTGGCGGCAATGCAGTCCGCCCCCACCACCACCCAGGTGATGCCCTTGGTCTTCATCAGGTGGGCCAGCGCCGAATCGGCGCACAGGGTGGTCGGGATGCCTTCGTTGGTCAGCTCCCACGCGGTCAGGCGCGAGCCCTGCAGCCAGGGGCGCGTCTCGCCGGCATACACCCGCTCGACCATGCCTTCGAGGTAACCGGCACGGATCACCCCCAGCGCGGTGCCGAACCCCCCACTGGCCAGCGCACCGGCATTGCCATAGGTGAGCAGGGTCTGGGCGTTGCCCTGGTGGCGGCGGATCAGCTCGGTGCCGTGCTGGGCCATGGTCAGGTTGGCTTCACGGTCGCTTTCGTGAATGGCCAGCGCTTCGGCCTCGCACGCCGCCAGCACGTCTTCGTCCGGGCGCAGGCGCTGCAGGCGCTCGCGCATGCGGTTCAGTGCCCAGAACAGGTTGGCAGCCGTGGGGCGCGCCTCGGCCAGGGTGAGAAAGTCCTCTTCCAGGTCCAGCTCCCAGTTACCACCTTCGGCCAGCCGCTCTTCCAGGGCCAGCACCAGGCCGTAGGCCGCCGCGATACCGATCGCCGAAGCACCGCGCACCGCCATGTCGCGGATCGCGGCTGCCACCTGCGCGACATTGTCGCAGGCCAGCCAGCACTCCCGGGACGGCAGCAGGCGCTGGTCGAGCAGGTGCAGGACGCCGCCCTGCCAGCGGATCGCGGTCACCTTCTCCGCCGCCAATAGTCGCTCGCGCATTGCCTCTCCCTGTCGTTCGGATATCAAAAGCCGGCGATTATAGCGAGCCTGGGGGCCGAGCGCTCGGGTATACTCCGGCCTTTTCGAGCGCAAGCCGCAAGCTACGAGCGGCAGGAAAAAGCGAATGCGTACAAGGTCTGCTTTTTCTTGCTGCCTGGGGCTTGCAGCTTGCAGCTTAATAGCCAAGCTTTTGAGGACTGCCCAATGAGCAACGTCGACCGCGCCGAAATCGCCAAGTTCGAAGCGCTGGCCCACCGCTGGTGGGACCGTGAAAGCGAGTTCAAGCCGCTGCATGAAATCAACCCGCTGCGCGTCAACTGGATCGACGAACGCGCCAGCCTGGCCGGCAAGAAGGTGCTGGACGTAGGTTGCGGCGGCGGCATCCTCAGCGAAGCCATGGCCCTGCGCGGTGCCAGCGTTACCGGTATCGACATGGGCGAGGCGCCGCTGGCCGTGGCCCAGCTGCACCAGCTGGAGTCTGGCGTGCAGGTGGAGTACCGGCAGATCACCGCCGAAGCGCTGGCCGAAGAAATGCCTGAGCAATTCGATGTGGTCACCTGCCTGGAAATGCTCGAGCACGTACCCGACCCGTCGTCGGTGATCCGTGCCTGCTACCGCATGGTCAAGCCAGGCGGCCAGGTGTTCTTCTCCACCATCAACCGCAACCCCAAGGCCTACCTGCTGGCCATCGTTGGCGCCGAGTACATCCTGAAGATGCTGCCGCGCGGCACCCATGACTTCAAGAAGTTCATCCGCCCCTCCGAACTGGGCGCGTGGAGCCGTGATGCCGGCCTGCAGGTCAAGGACATCATCGGCCTGACCTACAACCCGCTGACCAAGCACTACAAGCTGAGCAGCGACGTCGACGTCAACTACATGATCCAGACCCTGCGCGAGGAATGAGCATGCGTTTGCGAGCGGTACTCTTCGACATGGACGGCACCTTGCTCGACACGGCGCCGGACTTCATCGCCATCTGCCAGGCCATGCTCGCCGAACGCGGCCTGCCGCCGGTCGATGACACGCTGATCCGCGGGGTGATTTCCGGCGGTGCGCGGGCCATGGTCGCCGCCACCTTCGCCATGGACCCTGCAGCCGAAGGCTTCGAGGCCCTGCGCCTGGAGTTCCTCGAGCGCTACCAGCGCGACTGCGCGGTGCACAGCAAGCTGTTCGACGGCATGGCCGAACTGCTGGCCGACATCGAGAAAGGCAAGCTGCTGTGGGGCGTGGTCACCAACAAACCGGTGCGCTTCGCCGAGCCGATCATGCAGCAACTGGGCCTGGCCGAGCGTTCGGCGCTGCTGATCTGCCCAGACCACGTAAAAAACAGCAAACCGGACCCAGAGCCGCTGATCCTGGCCTGCAACACCCTGAACCTGGACCCGGCCAGTGTGCTGTTCGTCGGCGACGACTTGCGCGACATCGAGTCGGGCCGTGACGCCGGCACCCGTACCGCCGCGGTGCGCTACGGCTATATTCACCCAGAAGACAACCCCAACCACTGGGGCGCCGACGTGGTGGTGGACCACCCGCTGGACCTGCGCAAGGTGATCGACAGCGCGTTGTGCGGCTGCTGAAGCTGCTGAAGCTGCAAGTTGCAAGTTGCAAGTTGCAAGTTGCAAGTTGCAAGTTGCAAGCCACAAGCCACAAGCTGCAGCAGCCCACATCGCCCAGCTTTTTCTTGTAGCTTGAAGCTTGAAGCTTGAAGCTCGAAGCTTGCAGCTAAAGCCCCGAATCAAGGACAGAACCATGTTCGACTACACCGCCCGCCCCGACCTGCTCAAAGGCCGGGTCATCCTGGTTACCGGTGCCGGCCGCGGCATCGGCGCTGCTGCTGCCAAGGCCTACGCCGCACTGGGCGCCACCGTGCTGTTACTGGGCAAGACCGAAGCCAACCTGAACGAGGTCTACGACCAGATCGCGGCCGCCGGGCATCCGCAGCCGGTGGTCGTTCCGTTCAACCTGGAAACCGCGCAGGCACATGAGTACGACGACCTGGCGGTCATGATCGAAGAGCAGTTCGGCCGCCTTGATGGCCTGCTCAACAACGCCTCGATCATCGGCCCGCGCACGCCGCTGGAACAGCTGTCAGGCGACCATTTCATGCGCGTGATGCACATCAACGTCAATGCCACCTTCATGCTCACCAGTACCCTGCTGCCGCTGCTGAAGCTGTCGGAAGACGCCTCGGTGGTGTTCACCAGCAGCAGCGTGGGGCGCAAGGGCCGTGCCTACTGGGGCGCCTACGGCGTGTCCAAGTTCGCCACCGAGGGCCTGATGCAGACCCTGGCCGACGAACTGGAAGGCGTGGCGCCGGTGCGCGCCAACAGCATCAACCCCGGGGCCACGCGCACAGCGATGCGGGCGCAGGCTTACCCTGGCGAGAACCCGCAGAACAACCCGCTGCCTGAAGAAATCATGCCCGTGTACCTGTACCTGATGGGGCCGGACAGCAAGGCCGTGAATGGGCAGGCGCTGAACGCCCAGTAACGGCCGAGATTGCCGGGGCCGCAGCGCGGCCCATCGCGGCCTTGCTTCGCAGCGGGGCGGGCCTACCCGGCGGCCAACGCCGGGCGCATACGCCCCTGCTGGCGCCCCTCAAGCTGCATGCACCGCTCCAGGAACAGGAACATGCAGTCGTAGCTCTTGCAGATCGCCCTGCGCAACTCGGTGCGCAAGCCCAGGCTGGGGTTCTCGCCGGCCAGGGTACAGATGATTTCCAGCGCTTCCCACGGGTGCGCATCGTCATACTGGGCGTGCATCTTCAGCCATTTCATCGCCCGCTTGCGCCCTTCCTCCGGGAAGCCCATGGCGTAGGTGTCGGTCGAACACACCACTGCCGACCATTCGCCCGTCGCGCCTTCGATGGCATAGTTGGTCGCGGCCATGGCAATGGCCAGGTTCTCGGTGGCACACACCCGCCAGCACCAGTCGTTCAGGCCGTTGAGCTCCGGCGGCACGTCCTGGGCCTGCAGGTCGTGCAGATGCACACCATGCGCCTGGCACCAGTTCACCCAGTAATCGGCATGGTTGAGCTCGACCCGGATATTGCGCATCAGCCAGCGCCGTGCCATGTCCTCACCCTGGTGCCGACCGTAGCGGGTCTTGGTCAGGTTGTGGGCCATGTACAGCGAGAACTGCTCCACCACCGGCCAGCCGCCAATCAGGTACTGGCGAATGGTCGATTGCTTCAGCTGGCCATCGCGCAGGCGTGCATAGAACTCATGCTCCACGACCCGGCGCTTGCTCTCGCGGCAATCTTCAATCAGCTGCTGAGCCCATTGAGGGTAACTGGCCGGGTCCATCAACGGCCCGATACGAACGAATGCATCAATCACTTTCAGCTCCTTGATCCTTGTGATTTCCAGCTAACGAAAGGTGCCAGGTGCACGCTGCAACAGAGGCCGGGCGGCGATCCGTTGGCGCTGCAGACTGTCACAGGTGAACACCTGGGGGCGTTCGATCAGGTAGCCCTGGGCGTAATCCACGCCAATTTCCTGCAGGGCCTGCTCGATCAGGGGCGTTTCGACAAACTCGGCGATGGTGCGCTTGCCCATCACATGGCCGATATGGTTGATGACTTCGACCATGGCCCGGTTGACCGGGTCGTCGAGCATGTCCTTGACGAAACTACCGTCGATCTTGAGGTAATCCACGGGCAAATGCTTGAGGTAGGCGAACGAGGACATGCCGGCGCAGAAATCATCGAGCGAGAAGCGGCAACCCAGGCCCTTGAGCTCGTTGATGAAGCGGATGGCGCTGCCCAGGTTGGCGATGGCGCTGGTTTCGGTGATTTCGAAGCAGATCATCCGCGGCGGAATGGCGTACTCGACGAATAGCCGCTGCAGGTATTCCAGGAACTTGTCATCGCCGATGCTCGACCCCGACAGGTTGATCGCGCAGGTCGACAACGGCCCTTCCCGCCCCTCGTCCAGGCACTGGCGGATGACCATGAATACATTGCGTACCACCCAGCGGTCCAGCGCCGTCATCAGGCCATAGCGCTCGGCCGCCGGAATGAAGCTGCTGGGCAGGATGGTGCGGCCGCTTTCGTCGTGCAGGCGCAGCAGAATTTCGATGTGGCCCGGCCCCTCGAAGGTTTTCAGCGGGGCGATTTCCTGCGCGTACAGGCAAAACCGGTTCTCTTCCAGGGCAACATGCAAACGCTGGATCCAGGCCATTTCGCCAAAGCGCATGGACAGCTCGCTGTCGTCGGCGTGGTACACCTGCACGCGGTTGCGGCCTTTTTCCTTGGCCATGTAGCAGGCCATGTCCGCGGCACGTAACGAGGCTTCAAGGGTGCTGGGGGCCTGGGCCATGTGCACCAGGCCTATGCTGACCGTGGTCACGAACGGGCGGCCTTTCCACACGAAGTGCAGGCTTTGCACCAGCTGGCGCAGTTGCTCGGCGATGCGCTCGGCCTGGTCGCTAGGGCAGTTTTCCAGCAACACGCCAAATTCGTCGCCCCCCAGCCGCGCCAAGGTGTCGCCCTCACGCAGGCCAGACTGCAGCACGGCACAGATGTGCCGCAGCAGCTCGTCGCCAGCGGCGTGGCCGCAGGTGTCATTGACCAGCTTGAACTGGTCCAGGTCCAGGAACATCAGTGAATGCCGCCCGGCCTGGCGGGCCAGGCCATTGAGCGCCTGCTCCAGGCGGTATTCGAACTCGCGGCGGTTGGCCAGCCCGGTCAGGGCATCATGGGTAGCCTGCCAGGACAGATTGGCAATGTACTGGCGCTCCTGGGTCATGTCGTGCAGCACCAGCACAATGCCGGCAACCTGGCCGTCATTGACGATCGGCGAGCCCACCAGGTTGATCGATACCGTGCTGCCGTCCAGGCGCTGGATCAGCCGCGCATGCTCGGCGCCGCCGTTGAGGCTGCCGTTTAGCACCTGTTCGACCAGGCTGGTGCCGTTTTCTTCGGCGTGCTCGTCGACCAGGCTGAACAATGCCGAAAGCGGTAACCCTTGGGCCTGGGCGGCCTGCCAGTGGGTCAGCTGTTCGGCGGCCGGGTTCATGTAGCCGATACAGCCCTCCACATCGGTGGTTATCACCGCGTCGCCGATAGCCTGCAGGGTAATCTGCGCCCGCTCTTTTTCTTCCTGCAGGGCACTGGCGAAAGCCTGGCGCTGGGCCAGCAGTTTGCTGGAGCGGCGCCAGGCAATACTGATCAGGAACATGGCCGTCAGCAGGTTGGTGAACAGCAGCACCCGCAGCAGCATGCGCGACCCTTCGCCCAGCGCATCGCTGAAGGCCTTGGCCGCCGGCGTTACCCCTTCGTTGATGCTGACGATGCGCGCTTTCCAGGCTGCGACCGTAGCGGCGTCCACCGGGCCCGCAGCAAAACGCTGGTGTATCTCGCCTGCCAGCACATCCAGCTTGTCCAGGTAATCGTCACCGACGTTCCAGTAGTCGATGGCGGTCTGCATGTAGCTGATGTTGCGGAAGTTGCGGTAGAACCAGATGATCCGTTGCACGTCGTCGGCATGGTTGCCGCCCTGCAGTACCGCCTGGCGCGCGGCTTCCAGGTCGGGGTGCGGCTGGTCGAGCAACTCGCGCACCTTCTGGTCGCCCTGGGGCACGGTTATGGCCTGGCGATAGCGCTGGTAGGTACTCTCGTCGCGGGTTTCGGCGTATAGGTTGAGGTAATAGATGGCATCTTTCTGCGCCTTGGACCACAAACTCTCGCCCGCAACGTAAGCGCGCACGGACGACAGCGTGTACAGGCTGAGACTACCCAGTGCCACCTGGAAGACCACGACGGCGATGAAGGGCCAGGTGATGCCCAGCAACTTTGGCGCTTCGAGTGTGCGATGTCCCTTCATGGAGTCCCTGTCACAGAGCAGATAAGGCGCAAATCGACCCAGACAAGCACAGCGTAGGCCATTTGCCATCGCTGTGAAGGGGATTTTTATGACAAGGCAGCGGGGGCTTTGCGCAGCCTGGGTCGGCCCAGGATTCAGCTCTGTTGCAGATGCCCGTACAGCTTGGCATACAACCCACCTTCGGCAATCAACTGCTGGTGGTCGCCATCTTCCGCCACATGCCCACCATCGAACACCAGCACCCGGTCGGCCTGTTTCACGGCCGACAGGCGGTGGGCGATGATCAGCGTGGTGCGGCCACTGAGGAAGCGCGCCAAGGCCTGGTGCAGGTTGTATTCGGTGGCCGCGTCCAGCGCCGAAGTGGCCTCGTCGAGGATCACCACCTTGGGCTCGGCCAGGACCATGCGGGCGATGGCCAGGCGCTGGCGCTGGCCGCCGGACAGGCGCACACCCGACCGCCCCACCACACTGTCCAGGCCCTGCGGCAAGGCGGCGATGGTGGCGTCCAGCTGGGCGATGCGCAGCGCCTGCCAACAGGCCTCGTCACTGCAGTCACGGCCCATGGTGAGGTTGGCACGCACGGTGTCATTGAACAGCGATGGGTGCTGCAGTACCACTGCCACGTTTTCGCGCAGGGTTTCCAGGCCGATTTCCTGCAAGCTGGCCCCGCCAAAGCGGATGGTCCCGGCCTGGGCGCTGTACAAGCCCAGCAGCAGTTGCACCAGGGTGCTCTTGCCGCCGCCGCTGGCACCGACAATGGCCACCTTCTCACCCGGCGCGATCGACAGGTCGAGGTGGTCGAGCACGGGCTCATCGGCATAGGCAAAGCGCAGGTCACGCACCTCGATACCGACCGTGTCACGGCCGGCGAACGGGTCGCTGGCCGCCGGGTACTGCGGCTCGTCGGCCCGCGCCAGCAGCTCGTTGAGGCGGTTGAGGGCGCCGCCGGCGGCATAGTAGGCGTATTGCAGGTTGAGCAACTGCTCGACCGGGCCGATCATGAACCACAGGTAGCTGAACACCGCCAGCATCTGGCCGATCGACAGGTCGGAAAACAGCACGGTCAGCATGGCCGCCGCGCGGAAAATGTCGATACCGAACTGGAACAGCAAACCGCTGGCGCGGCCACTGGCGTCGCTTTTCCATTGCGAGTCGACGGCATAGTCGCGCACTTCACGGGCACGCAGGCCCAACCGGCCGAGGAAATAGCCCTGGCGGTTGCCGGCACGTATTTCCTGTATGGCATCGAGGGTTTCCGCCAGGGCCTGGGTGAACCGCGCGGTGCTGTCGTTCTCAAGCTTTTTGAGGTGCTTGACGCGTTTGCCCAACTGCACGGTGAAGTAGATCACCAGCGGGTTGAACAGCAGGATCAGCAACGCCAGTTGCCAGTGCATCCAGATCAGGATGGCGGCCGTGCCGGTCAAGGTGAGCATGGCCACCAGGAAGCGGCTGAGGGTTTCGCCCACGAACTTGTCGAGGGTGTCCAGGTCGGTGACCAGGTGCGTGGTGACCGTACCACTGCCCAGGCTTTCGTATTCCTGCAGCGAAATACGCTTGAGCCGCTCGATCAGGCGGATGCGCAGGCGGTAGACGATGTCCTTGGCCAGGCCGGCGAACAATTTGGCCTGCACCACGTTGAAGGCCAACGCGGCCAGGCGCAGGCACAGGGTAAGGCACAGCATCAGGCCGATGTAGCCGGCAGCCACCTGCCAGCCCGACGGCAGCAGGTGGTTCATCCACTTCAGTGCCGCATCACCATGGCCGAGCAGCACTTCGTCTACCAGCAACGGCAGCAACAGCGGAATGGGCACGCTGCAGCAGGCCGCGAGCACGGCGATCAGGTTGGCCGACCAGAGCTGCTTGCGGTGGTGCAGGGCCAGCCGGCGGATTTCCGCCCAGCTCAGCCGATCGGCCGCCGTGCAGGGCTTGCCCGGTACCGGGTCGGGGGACCCAGGCAGGTCAAGCACAGGTGGCCTGCTGCAGCCAGCGGCCGAGCAATGGTTGCAGGCGCTCCAACGGCTGGTAGCCGTTGGTCAACAGCGCCACTTGGCCGTTGCGCTCGGCGAGCAGGGTCGGAAAACCGGCGATGCCCAGGTCCTGGGCCCAGACGAAATCGGCCGCGGTGGCGGCGCGGGTATCGGCCTGGGCGAAGGTGGTGGCGAATACGGCACGGTCGAAACCGGCCTGTTCAGCCAGGTCGACCAGCTGTGGTGCGGTGGTCACATCCATGCCCTGCTCGTAGAACGCGCGCTGGATCAGCGCCAGCAGCGGCCAGACGCGCTCGCCACCCAGTTCGCGGGCGCTGACCAGGGCACGGCAGGCCGGCTCGGTGTCGTAGACGAAACCGTCCGGCATGGCCCCTTCGAAGCGGAACGCCTGGCCCGTGGCATCGGCCACCGCCTGCCAGTGTTCGAGGATGTACTTGCGGGTGGCGCTGTCCAGCGCACTGCCGCCGGTGCGCAGCCCGCCCACCACCACGTGGGTGGGCACACCCGCCTCATGCGCCTGGGCGATCAGGGCCGCGGCCACTGGCGCGAAACCCCAGCACCAGGAGCACATCGGGTCCATCACATAGATCAGGCGGGCAGACATGCATCAGGCCTCGGCTTTGTAGTTGTAACCGATCGGGTGCGGCAGGTTGCGCGCCTTGGCCAGCTCGATCTGCTTCTGCCGGTCGATGGCGCTGCGGCGGGTCTTTTCGCTCAGGGTGTCCCAGCAATGCGGGCAGCTGACACCTGGCGAATAGTGCTCGGACGCGCGCTCCTGGGCATTGATCGGGTGGCGGCAGGCGTGGCACTGGTCGTACTCGCCCTCGCTCAGGTCATGGCGCACCGTGACGCGGTTGTCGAAGACGAAGCAGTCGCCATCCCACAGGCTTTGTTCCTGAGGCACTTCCTCGAAGTACTTCAGGATGCCGCCCTTGAGATGATAGACCTCCTCGAAGCCTTCACCGAGCATATAGCTGGAGGCTTTTTCGCAGCGGATGCCGCCGGTGCAGAACATGGCCACCTTCTTGTGCTTGCTGGGGTCGAAGTTGGCCTTGATGTACTCGGGGAACTCGCGGAAGGTTTCGGTCTTGGGGTCGATGGCGCCCTTGAAGGTGCCAATGGCCACTTCGTAGTCGTTGCGGGTGTCGATCAGCAGCACTTCCGGGTCGCTGATCAGGGCGTTCCAGTCCTTGGGCTCGACGTAGGTGCCCACGGCCTGGTTGGGGTCCACGCCGGGCACGCCGAGGGTGACGATCTCTTTCTTGAGCTTGACCTTGGTGCGGTAGAACGGCTGTTCGTCGCAGTACGACTCTTTATGGTCGACATCGACCAGGCGTGGGTCGCTGCGCAGCCAGGCCAGCAGGCCGTCGATGCCTTCGCGGGTGGCCGACACGGTGCCGTTGATGCCCTCATGGGCCAGCAGCAGGGTGCCCTTGACCTGGTTGTCGAGCATGGCTTTGAGCAGTGGCTCGCGCAACTCGACGTAGTCTTGCAGGGTAACGAACTTGTACAGCGCCGCGACGACGATGGCTTGGGACATGAAGCAGGTTCTCCAGGTGGTTGCCCTCGTAAGGGGCGGACCGGGTTTGACGGTGTGGCAAAAAAACAGGGGGCGCTTTGCGCCCCTTTCGCGACGCAAGGCCGCTCCTACAGGGACCGCACCCGCCATCAGGCTGTGCAGTCGCTGTAACAGCGGCCTCGTGTCGCGAAAGGGCCGCAAAGCGGCCCCCGGATCTTGCAGGATTCTACCAGAACAACAGCAAGGTTTCAGTGCCCGCCGCCGGCGCATACCGGCGAGGCCGGTGCAGCGCCGACCTTGGCCCACTCTTCGCCGGTGTAGGTATGAATGGCCAGGGCGTGGATCTGGCCCATCAGCTCACCCATGGTGGCATACACCTTCTGGTGGCGCTTGACGCTGTTCAACCCGGCAAACTGCTCGCTGACGATCACTGCCTTGTAGTGGGTCTCCTGACCACGACTGTGCATGTGGCTTTCATCGAGCACTTGCAGGTGTTGCGGCGCCAGGCTGGCCAGCTGCTGTTCGATACGCTGTTGCATGGTCATTGCGGCTTACTCACTTCTTCGCTGGGGCGGCGGCCTTGCCAGCGTTCGGGTCCAGCTCTTTGGTCATGTCTTCGAGCAGCTTGTTCACCACCGGTACGGCCGGCTCGAGGCTCTGCTGGGTCAGCTGCGCCGACTGCTGGGTGACCTTGGGCATTTCGCGCAGCACTTTCTTGCCCAGCGGCGACTCGTAGAACTTGACCAGGTCCTTGAGTTCCTGCTCGGTGAAGGTCTGAGTGTACAGGTCTACCATCTTCGGCTTCAGCTTGTTCCAGCCGATGGCGTTGTCCAGCGCGGCGTTGGCCTTGGCCTGGTAGCTTTCCAGCACCGGCTGCTTGCTGGCCGGGGCTTTGGTCTGGGCGAAGCGCTGGGCGAACATCTGCTGGACCTGCATGTACACCGGGGTGCCCAACTTGTCGGCGTTGGCCAGGGTCAGGAATTTCTCGGCAGCAGCGTTGTGGCTGGCGGTGGCAGCGAGTACCTGGCCGCTGGCGCAAACCAGGGCAACGGCGGCACAAAGGACACGGAGACGGGTCATTGCATTTCCTTCAGAGAGAGGGAGGCGGGTACCTCAGAGTAGAGCATTCTGCGCCGTGGTAGCGCGGTGCTCAAGTGGCACGACGAGCGACTGAACCGCTCGGTCGAATCAAGGCCTAAACTGCGAATTCGAACTACACAGGAGTGAGTACAGAATGAGCCGTATCGAGACAGACAGCCTGGGCCCGGTCGAAGTTCCTGAGCACGCCTACTGGGGTGCGCAGACCCAGCGTTCGCTGATCAACTTCGCCATCGGCAAGGAACGCATGCCGCTCGCGGTGGTGCACGCCCTGGCGCTGATCAAGAAGGCCGCGGCACGCGTCAACGACCGCAATGGCGACCTGCCGGCCGACATTGCCCGGCTGATCGAACAGGCCGCCGACGAGGTGCTGGCGGGCAAGCACGACGACCAGTTCCCGCTGGTCGTGTGGCAGACGGGCAGCGGCACCCAAAGCAACATGAACGTCAACGAGGTGATTGCCGGGCGGGCCAATGAACTGGCTGGCCAGGGCCGGGGCGGCAAAACGCCAGTGCATCCCAACGACCACGTCAACCGCTCGCAAAGCTCCAACGACTGCTTCCCGACCGCCATGCACATTGCCGCGGCGCAGGCCGTGCAGGAAAAACTGCTGCCTGCCATCGGCGAACTGTCGGCCGGGCTGGCCGAACTGGCGGCGCGGCACAACAAACTGGTCAAGACCGGCCGCACGCACATGATGGATGCCACGCCGATCACCTTCGGCCAGGAGGTATCGGCCTTTGTTGCCCAGCTGGACTACGCCCAACGCGCCATTCGTGCCACCCTGCCGGCCGTATGCGAACTGGCCCAGGGCGGTACCGCCGTGGGCACCGGGCTGAATGCCCCGCACGGTTTTGCCGAAGCCATTGCCGCCGAACTGGCAGCCGAGTCCGGGCTGCCGTTCGTCACCGCGCCAAACAAGTTCGCCGCCCTGGCCGGCCATGAACCGCTGACCAGCCTGGCCGGCGCGTTGAAGACCCTGGCAGTGGCCCTGATGAAGATCGCCAACGACTTGCGCCTGCTGGGCTCCGGGCCGCGTGCCGGGTTGGCCGAGGTACGCCTGCCGGCCAACGAGCCGGGCAGCTCGATCATGCCGGGCAAGGTCAACCCTACCCAGTGCGAGGCGCTGTCGATGCTGGCGTGCCAGGTATTGGGCAACGATGCGGCGATCGGCTTTGCCGCCAGCCAGGGGCATTTGCAGTTGAACGTGTTCAAGCCGGTGATCATCCACAACCTGTTGCAGTCGGTCGAGTTGCTGGCCGATGGCTGCCGCAACTTCCAGCAGCACTGCGTGGCGGGTATCGAGCCCGACGCCCAGCAGATGGCCGCACACCTGGAACGCGGGTTGATGCTGGTGACCGCGTTGAACCCGCACATCGGTTATGACAAAGCCGCGGAGATCGCCAAGAAGGCCTACAGCGAAGGCAAGACCCTGAGGGAGGCCGCGCTGGAGTTGAAGTACCTGACCAATGAGCAGTTCGACCAGTGGGTAAGGCCGGAGAACATGCTGGCACCGGGTGGTAAAGGCTAAATTATTGATTGTTTGTACTGGCCCTATCGCTGGCAAGCCAGCTTGTATGGTTAGACTTGAAGGGAGGAGGAGGGACAAAGCCAGCTTCTGACTGTTAGCGCAGTACAGACCGTGGGAGACCTCGCCCCTCCTCCCTTTTCACCCAAGCGCCGATAAAG